>JAEMRB010000025.1 GCA_016463555.1 Chloroflexota bacterium | reverse complement strand
TCTGGTGGCGTCTCAATGTGCAGGATGCCGCCGCCAGCGGTCATCCACTGCGTGTCGCCATCGCTGATGCGCCCGCCACCGCCGTTGCTGTCGCGGTGATCCAGGATGCCATCGAGCATGTAGGTGACCGTCTCAAATCCGCGATGCGGATGCCACGGCGTCCCCTTCGGTTCGCCTGGGGCGTACTCCACCTCGCCCATCTGGTCGAGCATGATGAATGGATCAATCGCCGCCAGGGGCGCGCCCATGAAGGCGCGGCGCACCGGGAAACCCTCACCCTCAAAGCCGCTCGGCGCCGTGCTCAACGAAATCACCGGGCGCGAGCGTGCGGTGAGCAGGTCGGCGACAGGCGTTCGCTGCAGCAGGGTGATGTCGGGAACGGTTACAGCTGGCATGCGCAGATCATACGTGGGCTCACGCCCAGCCTGCCCACACTGAGCGCTGACCCCTGTAATCCGACTAGCGCACTCGGGATAGCGCTGGAGCGCCTCCCGCCGAGGGCGCGTATCATCCCAAGCATGAAGAACCTCTCGGTGCTGTTCGGCATGGTCGCCGTTGCCCTGATCGCAAGCGGCTGTGAGGCCGCATTCCCAGTCCCTGCAGTGACGGACCAGGCGATTGAGGTCCGTGCCCTCTACGACCTGGTCTTCGCCCTCGCCGCCATCGTCTTTCTCCTGGTGGAGGGGCTCATTATCTGGTCGGTCATTCGCTACCGGCGTAAGCCGAGCGACTCCACGCTCCCCGTGCAGACCCACGGGAACCTCGTGCTTGAGATTATCTGGACGGTGATCCCACTCATTGTCGTGGTCGCCCTCTTCTTCGCCTCGGCTCGCGTGCTCAACATCGTTGACGACAGGCAGCCAGAGAACGTTGCGGTCAAGATCGAGGTGGTCGGCTACCAGTGGCAGTGGAAGTTCGCCTATCCGGTTGAGAAGATCGAGATCTTCGGCGCCGCCGCGGCGTACCCTGAGTTGGTCGTGCCGATCAATGAGCGCATCGAGATCACCCTGGTTGCCCAAGACGTCAACCACGGCTTCTACATTCCGCAGTTCCTCTTCCAGCGCGATCTCGTTCCTGGCAAGACGAATTACTTTGAGTTCACGCCGAACAAGCTCGGCACGTTCACCGGCCAGTGCTCTGCATTCTGCGGGCTGCTACATCATCAGATGGGCTTCACGGTGCGCGTGGTGACCCGTGCTGAGTACGACGCATGGATCGAGGCGACGCGTCCTAAGGAGGAGCCAGCCGCTATCGGCCCGATGACGGGCGTGGTGTACACAGATCTCGTTGTAGTAGCGCAGCCGTAAGGGAGATAGAAGATGGCAACATCGTCAACAGGGGCTCGTCAACCGGCACCCTCAGCGCTCTATGACTACCTAACGACAACCGACCATAAGAAGATCGGCATCCTCTATACGATCTCGTCGTTTATCTTCCTGGCCATCGGTGGCCTCTTGGCACTCGGCGTTCGCGCAGAGCTTGCGATGCCTGGGCTGCAGTTCCTTGATGAGTCCTCGTACAACCAGCTCTTCACCATGCACGCCTCAATCATGATCTTCTGGGTGATCATTCCGTTCCTGGCGGCGATCGGCAACTACGTTGTGCCGCTCATGATCGGCGCACCCGACATGGCCTTCCCGCGCATCAACGCCCTCAGCTTCTGGATGGTCCCATTCTCTGGGCTCGTTGTTGCATCGGGGTTCCTACTCGGCGGTGCCGCCGACGCCGGCTGGACGGCGTATCCGCCAGTCAGCAGCATCAAATACAGCCCAGGGCCGGGAATGAACCTCTGGATTGTCGCCGTCATCCTCGTAGGCACAAGCTCGATCCTTGGCGCCGTCAACTTCATGGTCACGGTCTTCCGCATGCGTGCACCAGGCATGACCCTCTTCCGAATGCCAATCCTTGTCTGGACGGTTCTCGTCACGAGCGTGCTCGTACTCATGGGCACACCGGTGCTCACCAGCGCCCTGGTGATGCTCTTCATCGATCGAAACTTCGGCGGCGCCTTCTTTGACCCTACGCTCGGTGGCTCGGCGATTCTCTGGCAGAACATCTTCTGGTTCTACTCCCACCCAGCTGTGTACATCATGGTGCTGCCGGGGATGGGTGTGATCTCTGAAATCATTCCAGTGTTTAGCCGCAAGCCACTCTTCGGCTACAAGGCGTTCGTCTTCGCCACCGCCGGCATCGGCGCACTCGGCTTTAGCGTCTGGGCACACCATATGTTCACCACGGGGAGCGTCTTCTTGCCCTTCTTCTCAGTGATGACCTTCCTGATCGCGGTCCCAACAGGGGTGAAGGTGTTCAACTGGATCGCGACCATGTGGCGCGGGCAGATCACCTTCGCAACGCCGATGCTATTCGCCTTGGGGTTCCTCAGCATGTTCCTCATCGGCGGTATCAACGGTGTCTTCAGCGCCGCGGTCCCCGTCGACTACGCCATCCACGCGACCTACTGGATCGTTGCGCACATTCACTATGTGCTCTTTGGCGGCTCGTTCGTTGCCATCATGGCTGGGTTCTACTTCTACTTCCCGAAGATGTCAGGGCGCATGCTCGACGAGGGCCTTGGTCGAGTGCACTTCGTGCTCATGATGGTGGGGCTCAACCTCACCTTCCTGCCGATGCACGCGCTCGGCCTTGCCGGCATGCCACGTCGAATCGCCGACTACTCGCCAACGGCCGGCTGGAACGACCTCAACCTCGCCGCCACGATCGGTGGCATCTTGGTTGGTATCTCTCTGCTGCCACTCTTCTGGAACATCTACATCAGCCTGCGCAACGGGAAGCGGGCCGGCGACGACCCATGGGAGGCGAACACCCTTGAGTGGGCAACCTCATCGCCGCCACCTGCGTGGAACTTCGACAAGCTGCCGCCCATCACATCAGAGCGCCCGCTCTTTGATGCACGCCACGCTCAAGGGGTAGACCATAAATGAGCGATAGCGCCGTCGCGCCGTCAGTGCTCGCACCAGCCGCCGGGCACGCAGGTGGGCACGCAGCCGGTCACGGCAAGAAGGGGCTCGGCAACCCCGTCCTCGGGATGCTCCTCTTCATCGTTTCAGAGATCATGTTCTTCGCTGGACTCTTTGCCGCCTATTTCAGTTTGCGAACGGCAACAGGGGTCTGGCCACCCGAAGGGAACCCCGCCTTTGAGCTGCACAGCGAGGCGCTCTTCCCAGGAATCATGACGGCCCTGCTCGTGTTGAGCTCCGTCACCTGCCAATTCGCTGTGTGGCGCATTCGCAGGGGCGACCGACAGGGGATGAATCGCGCGTTGGCGATGACCGTAATCCTCGGCGTGATCTTCCTTATCGGCCAGGTGTACGACTACACACAGCTCGGATTTGGCATCTCTGATGGCGTCTTCGGGAGCACCTTCTATGTGCTTACCGGATTCCACGGCGCGCACGTGCTCGGCGGCGTGCTGATGTTGGCGGTCTGCCTCTACCGCGGTGGTCTTGGACAGTTCTCGGCAGAGCATCACGACATGGTTGAGGCAACCTCAATCTATTGGCACTTCGTCGACGTGGTGTGGGTCCTGCTCTTCGCGCTGCTCTACTTCATCTGAGTCAGCAGGCTTGGGAAGGCGCGCCATGTTTAGTCTCGGGCTCGCAATCGGTGGAATCTTTGAAGCTGCGACCCTCACCCTCTTCGTTGTCGCCGAGGACGATTGAGCTCGTTCCCTGATCCCCAGCGGCGAGCCTGGCTCGATGCGGAGTACTCCCCAAGCCGCACTGCACGAGACGCCGCTGGTTCCATGTCAGCCGGTCGTGAGCGCACCGCACTCGCACGGAGCACCGCACAGGCGAGCGGCGTCTATCACCGCATCTCATATGGTCCGAGTGAGGCCAACCAGCTAGAGATCTTTGCCGATCGCGCTGGAGCCCACCCTACGCTGCTGATGTTTCACGGAGGGTGGTGGCAGGAGGGCTCTATTGATGACGCGGGTCGCTACGCAGCGACGCTCGCTCCGCTAGGGGCAACGCACGTTGCCGTTGGCTACTCCCTTGCACCGTCAGCGACGCTTTCAGCGATCGTCGCAGAGGCTTCAGCGGCGGCGGCCTACCTGATTGATCACGCGGCAGCGCTCGGTTGCGACGTGAACAGGATCGTTGCGGGCGGGCACTCCGCAGGGGCACACCTGGCAGCCACCTTAGTGACAGAGCTCGCACCAGTGCATGTGCAGCGCGCGATTTCAGGGCTGCTACTCATCGGCGGCGCATTTGACCTTGAGCCGATTGCCGAGAGCTACGTCAATAACCTGGTGGGCATGAGTGCCGATGAGGCGAAGCGACTCTCACCTGTGCACTACCAGCCGCAGCGGAACATCCCGGTGCTCCTCCGCGTTGGCGAACATGAGCCATCGGAGTTCCACCGGCAGTCGGAACTCCTCCGCGAGAAGTGGGCGAGCCACGCCACCGTTTCGCTTGCGACCGTGCCTGGTCGCGATCATTTCGATGTGCTTGAGGAGCTTGATACGCCTGGAGGCTCACTACTACAAGATGCGCGTGCCTTGTTGGAGATCTCTGGTACGTGAGACGATAGGCGTATGACGAACACGACCCCTTTAGCGGCAGAGCTCGACGCGCAAGATCCTCTTGCTGCGCTACGAGAGCGGTTCAGCCTCCCCGCGGGAGTGGTCTACCTCGATGGCAATTCCCTAGGCGCGCTCCCCATTGGTGTGCACGAGCGCCTGGCCAATGTTGTTGACCGGCAGTGGGGCGACCGCCTGATCCGCAGCTGGAACGAGTCTGATTGGTACGACCTGCCGCTTAGCGTTGGCGACCGGATCGCCCCACTTCTCGGTGTCGGAAAGGGGGAGGTGGTCGTTGGGGAATCGACATCGGTCTCGCTCTTCCGGGTGCTGGCCGCTGCGCTGCGGCTACGTGGCGACCGGCAGGTTGTTGTCACTGAGCGCGAGAACTTCCCAACCGATCTCTATATCTTGGATGGACTACGCCAACTACTCCCCAACTTGGAGGTGCGCTTCTGGGATGAGTCAGTAAGCCCGGCAGCGGTGCTTGATGGGGCAGGGGTCCTGATGTTGACGCACGTGGATTATCGAACCGGACGGATTCGCGACATGGGCGAACTGAGTGCCGCGGCGCACGCTGCTGGTGCGCTGACGGTGTGGGACCTCTCGCACTCCACCGGAGTCCTTGAGCTTGATATCGCTCGCGATGGCGCCGACTTTGCGATCGGCTGCGGATACAAGTATCTCAATGGTGGGCCCGGCGCCCCCTCATACACCTGGGTTGCACCGGCGCTGATTGAGCAGGTGCGGCAGCCGCTTGAGGGCTGGCTCGGCCACAAGAGCCCGTTCGCATTCGTGCCCGAGTATGAGCCCGCCCCCGGCATTCGGCGCTTCATCACGGGCACGCAGCAGGTGCTCAGTCTGGCGGCACTCGATGAGTCTCTGAAGATGTGGGAGGGGGTCTCAATGTCCGAGATTCGCCGCAAGTCGATGGCTCAAACCTCTCGCTTCATTGAGCGAGTTGAGGCGGAGTGCAAGGGCTATGGCCTCACCCTCATCTCACCACGGGAGGGCCAGCTACGCGGCGGACAGGTCTCCTTTGCGCACGAGAGCGGCTATCCGATCATGCAGGCGCTGATCAGCCGCGGAGTCATCGGAGATTTCCGTACGCCAAACATCCTGCGCTTCGGCTTCTCGCCGCTCTATGTGAGCTTTGCCGACATTGATCGCGCGGTAGCGACGTTCGCCGAGATCCTTCGAACCGACGCATGGCGTGCCCCAGAGTTTGCTTCGAAGCAGACGGTGACCTGACCGCTCCAACTACATTCGGTCGCGAATGGCCCAAAGGTCTGGGAAGAGCGAACGGCGCAGGCTTGCTGCAAGATATTCCACACCGGTAGAGCCACCCGTGCCCGACTTTCGGCCAATGGTTCGCTCCACCATCTTGACGTGTCGATAGCGCCACTCTTGAACACCCTCATCGATATCGACGAGCTGCTCGAGGAGGCTCGCTTCTTCGCCTCCAGCACGATAGATCCCAAGCAACACCTCTTGTAGCTCCTCATCCCCCTCATACGGTGCCGACACATCTCGGCTGAGCAGTCGCGCTGGGACCGCAGACCCGCGGACCGCCAGCCAGTGGATCGTTGCGTCCCAAAGGCTCGGCGCCCGCAGGGTGGCGCGCACGATCTCTCGAGCCTGCTCATCTGGGAGTAGGTCGGCGAGACGCGCGTTGCGGATCCCGAAGAGCGCCTCGATCTCGCGGAACTGGGCCGATTCAAATCCACTTGATGTTGCAAGCCTGCTGCGGAACGCCGCAAACTCGAGTGGGGTAAGCGTCTCCAGGATATCTACCTGCGCGACGGCAATCTTAAGGATGTGTCGTACTCGGCTGAGCCTATGTGAAGCTCGCCAGCTCTCGTTAGCGGCCATGGCACGCATTGCACCTCGAACCTCATGCAGAATCTGCTTGAACCAGAGCTCATAGGTTTGGTGAATTGTGATGAAGAGCAGCTCGTCATGCTCGTCAGAGCGCGGGCGCTGTAGCCCGAGCAGCTCATCGAGCGCCAGGTAACTCGCGTATGTCAGCCCTTCTGTATCACCAGGAACCCGGTCGTTACTCATGGCTGCATAGTACGCCCCGCCGCCATAAAAAGGAGACCCCCGCCTAGATGGGCGAGGGTCTCCAGGTACCTCGTAAAAGGATCAGACCCCCCTCCAGCCTGGAGAGAGGTCCGACCGCAAAGCGCAAACGTATGCGCGATCAGGCGGGCATGAACACTCCGGTCCAAACCTGCCACGCAAGAAGCGTCTTCGCCACGAGTGAAAGGATCATGTAACTGCGCTCACCGTGAAGGTAGTCAGCCCACTTTCCAACCTTCAAGCGCTGCAACACCATGTTCACTGCAAAGATGTTGAAGCTGATGAAGAGGCTCACATAGATTGTGATCAGCACAGGCTTGAACGCTTCAAGGTCGCGGCCGTTTGGCCCAATCCCAGTTGGCCAGTTGGCAAGCGAGAGGCCAACGGTGGTGAAGAGGGCAATCCACGGTGCAATGCCGGCGATGCAGCCAAAGATGTAGTGGCTCCACTGCACGTTCTTGCGCCCGATGTTCGCCTCTTCCATGGACCAGCCGAAGAGGTTCATGGAGGCGTTGCAGACCGCAATGGCGATGAGTGCGCCAGCATCAGTAATGAAGCTCAGCGATGCGATGCCGATGATCATGAGTGTTGAGCTCAGCGCATACTCAGCCCAGCGCATTGGGTTGAACTCGCGGGCGAGCCATCCCTCGTAACGCTTGCGAAGTGGGTAGGCGACCAGGAAGTGCGCCAGCGCAGAGAGCGCGAAGAACGCAGCAACCAGATATGCGAGCGGGAAGCTGATGAGCAGCTCCTTCGCCGCGTCAAGTCCTACAAACTGGCCGTCCACGATCTTCGAGACGGGATACGTCCCTTCGAATCGCACCAGGGCATCAGTTGGGCTGATCCACCAGATGATGGTCGCCTGGATCCCGTGCAGCAAGACGAGCGCACGGTTCCAGTTGAAGAGCTGCTTCGCTCGGGCAGCCGGAATGGCGGCAAACGTCGTTGCGACCCCGGTGCTTACGGCGGCCACGCGCTTCGGCGCGGACTTCTTGGCTGTTGCCATGAAGGTTCCTCCCTATTCGACTCCGCAAGCTGGAATTCAGCCTGGTGACCAGAGGGTAGCGGTGCGGTTGTGATTTGCTCAAATCGTGCGTGAAATAGCCCCCAAGATTGTGCTATCTGAACCAAATTCGTGCTTGTGCTGCGGTAGGATGGGGCGATCGTGGAAACCCCGCGACGGCCGGGCAGAGGGCTCGGGCAAACTCGCATTGAAGGAGAACACATGAAGAACCTACGGATCGGTGCCATTCTTGGCGCCCTCCTCATGGTCGCCGCAGCGTGCTCGAGCACCCCTGTCGGCAAGGCCGGAGGAACCCTTATTGTCGCCCTGCCAGGCGACATCGTACGAACCGACGCTGCGTTGATGGACGACAGCAACACGTCGTACGTCATTCAGCAGGTTGTCGAGACCCTCGTCGGCCTTGAGCCAGGATCGACCTCAAAGGTCATTCCGGTGCTCGCAGAGAGCTATGTGATGAGCGCCGATGGCCTCACCTACACGTTCAAGCTGCGCAGCGGCATTAAGTTCCACGACGGCACCGAATTTAATGCGGATGCGGTCGTGTTCAACTATGAGCGCTTCATTGGGCTACCAACCGAGCTCCGAGACTACGCCTTCTATATCGGCGACATCTTCGGTGGCTATGGCAGCGAGAGCAACCTTGAGTCCGCAACGAAGATTGACGACCTCACTGTCGCCATCAAGCTGCGCAAGGCGAGCTCGAACTTCCTTCTCACCCAGACTCTTCAGGTCTTTGCCATCCAGTCGCCAACGGCGCTGGTTCTTGGTAAGGCTGACAACACCGAGACCGATGTTGCGAAGATCACTGCCGCCACCGGCGGTGCAGGCGCGATGGTCGGCACCGGCCCATTCAAGTTCGTGAAGTGGACCGTTGGCGATAGCGTTGAAGTTGAGAAGAACGCAGAGTATTGGGACAAGGCGAAGGTCGCCTACGTTGACGCGATCATCTTCAAGGCAGTTGCCGAAGAGGCTCAGCGCGTGAACGGACTTGCAACGGGCGAGATCGACCTCGCACAGACGATCGCTCCAGCGACGATCGCGGCGATCGCCGCAAACCCAGACCTACAGCTGATCGACCGTGGTTCTTCGTTCAACACGTTCCAGATTTCCATGAACCACACATACGCTCCGATCAGCAATCCGAAGATCCGTGAGGCGATCGCCTATGCGATCGACTACGACTTCTTGATCGAGACCTTCTACGCCGGCGCAGCGGTGCGGGCAACGAACTGGATGCCAGCTGGCGTTGCCTACGCGAAGGACCTCAACCTTCCAGGCTATGACGTCGAGAAGGCGAAGCAGTTGATCGAAGAGTCGGGTGAAACCGACCTCACGATTGACTTCTGGTATCCAAACGACGTGTCCCGCCCGTACATGCCTGATCCAAAGGGCTTGTTCGAAGCGATCACGGCGAACCTTGAGGCAGTTGGCTTCACGATCAACCCAAACAGCGATGGTTGGCGCGAAGGCTACCTGGATGACGAGAACCAGGGTAAGTACGAGATGTGGCTACTTGGCTGGACTGGCGACTGGGCCGGCCCAGACAACTTCTTGAAGACGGCGTTCTTCGGTTATAAGAACGGCGCCCCTTCGAAGGAGTTCGCCTACAAGAACGATGCTCTCGACAAGGCGATGAACGACGCACTTGCAGCGGGCACCGAAGCTGAGGCGAAGACACTGTGGGAGACGGCGCAGGACTTGATCCGTGCCGACATGCCAACAGTGCCGGTTGCCAACTCGAAGCCGCAGGCAGCTGCCACGATCGACCTGAAGGGCTTCATCGGCTCTGCAGCGTTGAACGAGCCGCTCAACCTGGTCTGGCTCGACCGACCGTAACTGAGGTGCGTGCCGCGTAAGGCGGTGCGCCACTCGCTCTAACGAGAGCATCTGTCGCCGCTCCCTTGGCCGTGAGGCTGAGGGGGCGGCGACGGCGTTTCACCCTTAGACTCCCCTCATGGGGAGATACATCGTTCGCCGCTTGATCGCCGCGATTCCCGTGCTGATCGGGCTCTCCATTCTGCTCTTCGCCTACATCCGCATCCTCCCTGGGGATCCGTGTGTCGCCATCCTTGGCCAGCACCGCACCCCTGAGGCGTGTGCAGCCTTGCGAGAGAACCTCGGACTCGATCTTCCGCTCTGGGAGCAGTACATTCGATACCTCACGAACACGCTCTCGGGCGATCTTGGCGCGAGCGTCATTAACTCCCAACCCTTCTTGGCTGAGTTCCTCACTCGCTTCCCTGGAACGGTGGAGCTAACAATTGGTGCACTCGTCTTTGCCCTTGGCGCTGGGATCCCCCTCGGTCGGATCGCCGCCCGGAAGGTCGGCGGTCGGGTCGACGGCCTGATCACAGGCGTCAGCCTCTTCGGGGTCAGCATCCCCGTCTTCGTTCTCGGCCTCGCGCTCGTTGCCGTCTTCGGCGTGATTCTCGAATGGCTGCCAACACAGGGGCGCATTGACGCTCGCGCTCGCTTTGATGCCACATCAGGGCTGCTCCTGATAGACACCCTCTTCGCTGGTCGCCTCGATCTATTTGTGGACGTTGTTCGTCACCTGATTCTTCCCTCAATCGCACTCGGCTCCATCCCGCTCGCAATCATTGCTCGCATCACGCGTGCCTCGGTGATTGAGGTGGTGAACGAGGACTACGTGCGCACCGCCCGGTCCAAGGGTCTTAAAGAGAAGACCGTTGATAACCGCCACGTGATGCGCAACGCTTGGCTCCCCGTTACCACCGTAGTCGGGCTGCAGGCTGGTGGACTGCTCGGTGGCGCGGTGCTCACCGAAACGGTGTTTGTCTGGAACGGGGTAGGTCGCTGGGTCGTGGATGCAATCCAGAATCGGGATTATCCGATCGTGCAGTCAACGATCCTCGTCTTCGCTCTCATCTTTTTGGTCGTCAACCTGCTCGTCGACATTGGCTACGCGCTGCTGAATCCAAAGATTCGGTACCAGTGATGCTGCGCGCTGCGTTAGTTGATGCACAGCTCGCTCGTCCACCGCGTGGTCTCTGGGGCGACGCTGCTCGTCGCCTGCGCCGCAACAGACCAGCGATGGTTGGCCTTATCTGCATCACCCTCTTTGCGTCAGCGGCGATCCTCGCACCGTTCATCGCACCATTTGACCCGTACGCAATGAACGGCAGCAGCCTTGATGCGCCGTCGCTCACGCACCTATTCGGCACCGATCTACTAGGGCGAGATATCTTCTCGCGCGTGCTCTACGGGGCGCAGATCAGCCTCTTTGTCGGGGTGGGCGCTGTGGCGATTGCGCTCGTACTGGGCGGCGTCCTGGGCGCGATCGCAGGTGGCTTCGGCGGACGCATTGACGGCGTGATCATGCGTACGACTGACGTATTCCTCTCGATTCCAAGCATCTTGCTGGCGATCGGTATCGTGACTGCCCTTGGACGCGGTATGCCGCAGCTGATGCTCGCGATTGCGGTGAGCTACGCGCCAACCTTTGCGCGCCTGTTGCGCGGCTCACTTTTGGCGCTGCGTGAGGCTGACTATGTTGTCGCGGCCCGCACGATTGGCGCATCGCGCATGCGCATCCTGGTGCGGCACATGTTGCCGAACGCGCTCACTCCACTGATTGTTCAGGCGACGCTGGTGCTCGCCACGGCCATCATCGACATCGCCGGCCTCGGCTTCTTGGGCCTTGGCCCATCAGATCCGCGAACACCAGAGTGGGGGACGATGCTCGTCGATGCACGTCGCTTCATGCAGTCGGCTCCGCACATCGTGGTCTTTATTGGTGGCGCGATCGTCATTTCGGCGATCGGATTCAACCTTCTCGGAGACGGACTGCGCGAGTCGCTTGACCCCAAGTTGAAGCGATGAGTGACCAGCATCTTCTCGAGGTTCGCGACCTAGTCGTGCGCTTTCGCACGCACGATGGTGCGGTGCACGCCGTGAATGGGGTTTCGTTTGACCTTGCAGCGGGCGAGACGCTCGGCGTTGCGGGCGAATCCGGGTGTGGCAAGAGCGTTACGAACCTAGCGATCGTTGGCCTGCTGCCGAAGCCTGCTGGCCGCGTCGAGGGCGGTAGCGTCAAACTTGATGGGCGTGAGCTCACCACCCTCAAGGAGGAGGAGCTGCGCCAGGTGCGCGGCA
>JAEMRB010000024.1:9467-11808 GCA_016463555.1 Chloroflexota bacterium | reverse complement strand
CGTGGTGGCGCCGTCACCACAGCGGCGATTTCAAAACGGGGGTCCGATGCAACGGCGCGGAACGACGGGACGGCGAATCCGCCACTGCCAAATAGGATCAGACGACTACTTGTGACTATGTCCTCGCAGCGCCTTACGGCGCCGAGCAACGACGGCGGCCTCAGGTGAATCGCCTGGCTCCTCGTCGTCGTCTTCATCGACGGCGATGAGTTGATCCATGGAGTCGAGATAATCGATGTAGAGGGTGCCGGCGAGGTGGTCGAGTTCATGCTGCACTGCGCGGGACAAGAACCCCTGCTCGCTGAACTTGTACGGGCGGCCGTTGCGATCCTGCGCCTCAACCCAGACGCGCTCTCTTCGCGTGATCTCGGCGACGTATCCAGGAATTGAGAGGCAGCCCTCAAGGTCGGTCTGGTCGCCGGTGTCGCGCACGATGCGTGGGTTTACCAGCTCATAGGTCTTCCCCTTCGCCTCCACAACGGCGACGTTCATCGGCTCACCCAGTTGTGGAGCGGCGAGTCCGACCCCTGGCGCGGCGCGCATCGTGTGGGCAAGATCATCGAGAAGGGAGTGCAGCAGCTTGCCGAAACTCTCCACGGGCGCGCCAGGGAGGCGGAGCCGCGGGTCACCGAGGAGCAGGATCGGACGAACACTCATGGCGAGATTCTAGCAAGCGCTACAGGAGCGTCTCTGGGTCCACATCCACCGTGAGGTCGCGTCCACGGATCAGCGGTAGATACGGCTCAATGCTCGCGGCACGAAGGATCAGGTTCTCCCGCCAGCGCCCGGCCCGCCGCGGTACCCATGCGGGGATCGGCCCGAGAATGCGCGCCTGATCGTCGCCCCCCGCTGCCGCAGCGGTGCGAAGGGTGGCTGCCAACCCCTCGATGCTGCGCCGTGCCGCGGCCGCGGTTGCCGCCGCCGCACTGACCTTGATCGTGCGCAAAAATGGCGCGCCGCCGGCCGCCTTCCGCAAACCGATCTCGCGGGCACGCCAGGCCTCGACACTCCCCCCGCGGGCGATCTCCACGGCCGCCGTGATCGCGGGGTCTTCGGGGCGGTAGCTTTGAATGACCGCCACGCCGGCCTCTGTACCTCGTCCGAGTCGCCCTACCGCTTGAACGACCAGCGCCACTGCGCGCTCCGCCGCTCGCTCGTCGGGGAGGAGCAGGCCCGTGTCAGCCGAGACGATGCCGACCAGCGCTAGCGCCGGCAGGTCGAGCGCCTTGGCGGCGAGGGCGGTGCCGACGAGGATCTGCGTTCGGCCACTACGGAACGCATCAAGAATGCGGTCGCCAGAGCCGATCGCCGATGCCGCGTCTGCATCGAGGCGATCAACGATCACGTCGGGGAGCGCCGCGCGCACCTCAGCCTCGAGGCGTTCGGTGCCACCACCCAACGCGCGAATACGTGCCCCACCACACGAAGGGCAGCGAGTGAGTGGCTCCGCTGCAATGCCGCAGCCGTGGCAGCGCAGCAGCGATCCGGCGCTATGGAGCACCAGTGGCCGCTCGCATGAGGGGCACGATTGCGCGGCACCACAGTCGCGGCAGAGGAGCGCCGAGGCTAAGCCGCGGCGGTTAATGATCAGGAGCGCCTGTGATCCCCCACTCCAATCCAGCGCAGTCAGGCGCTCGAGCAGCGAGCGGCTCATCATGCCGCGCCAGCCATCGGCGAGCTCTTGCCGCAGATCGATCACCTCAACGAGCGGGGCTGGGGTACGTCGCGTCAACGTGAAGCGGCGCCAGCCCTCGATCTCGGCGCGCGCCAGCGACTCAACTGCAGGGGTAGCGCTCAGAAGAAGGGTCGCGGCGCCAGCAAGGCGTGCCAGATCACGCGCCGCTTCACGCGCATGGAGTCGCGGTGTGCGATCAGATTTGTAGGCACCCTCATGCTCTTCGTCCACAACAACAAGACCAACCTCGTCACGCAAGGCACCGAGGGCGACGCGCGTGCCGACGACGAGATGCGGTCCCGGCTCAAGGAGTCGGTCGTGTGCATCAAGGCGCTCACCGGCACTGAGGCCTGAGTGGATCGGCTCGGGCGCGCCGCCAGCAGCGGCGAGCATGTCCGCAGCGATCGCCACCTGTGCCGCCTCTGGCACCAGCCAGAGCACCGATCGACCAGCGGCGATCATCCGCACCGCAGCATCGGCGGCCGCGCGACTCTTGCCAGAGCCAGGTGGGCCATCGACGAGCAGGGTCTCCCCCGCCGCACTGCGCGCACAGACGGCATCGGCAATCTCGCGCTGCACACTAGTCAGGGTGATTTCGGACCCCGCGCCATCAACTGGCGCGCTCCGCCGATCGGCATGCCGTCGCTGGATGCGCCGAACCTCAAG
>JAEMRB010000024.1:1658-9367 GCA_016463555.1 Chloroflexota bacterium | reverse complement strand
AGGAGCGAACGCACGGTGGTGGCGATCGGTGCGGCCCAACGCGCTGCAATGGTCTCCGCAAGCGACATGAGCAGAGGGGTAACGAGCGGCGCACTGCCGAGTCGGCCCTCAATCGGTTTGAGGGTGATCCCCACTGGCGGCAGATCTGTTGGATTGAGTGCCACCACAATGCCAATCGCGCGCCGTCCGCCAAACGGCACGATCACGCCATCGCCAACGGTGGCGTGGGTCACGCCGCCTGCAAGGTAGTCGTAGAGCCGCTCGCCAGGAGCTCCTGGCACATCGACGGCGACGCGCAGGACGGTCGTCGACGTCAACGCGCGAGGCTCGGCGCCCCCGGTCACACCGAAATCCGACGCTCCGGGTGCTTCGCACGCTCGGCGAGGACAATCTTCTCGACCTGAGCCGCGGCCTCCTCGGGATAACCAGTCTCGTTCAACACCAGATAGTCATACTCCTGCGCGCGTTCCATCTCCGTAATCGCGTTCCGCGCGCGCGTCACCAGCTCATCGGCAGTCTCGGTGCCACGACCGGCAAGGCGCTCCGCGAGCGCCTCTGGGGATGGGGGTGCCACAAAGATGAGGAGCGCTTCAGGGATCACCTTGCGCAGGCTCCGCGCACCCTGCACATCGATCTTGCAGAGCGCATCTTGCCCGCGCGCTAGGGCGCCGCGCACCTCGTCACGTGGCGTTCCGTACGAGCGTTCGTGCACGGTGGCCGCCTCAAGGAGTTCGCCTGCGGCGTTCAGGGCATCAAACGATTCGCGGCTCTGGAAGTGATAGTGGACACCGTTCATCTCGCCCGAGCGGGGTGGTCGGGTCGTGCAGGTGACGACGTAGTGGAAGGTTTGACCCACTGGGCGGCGGCGCAGCTCGTTGATGATGGTGTCTTTGCCCACGCCGCTCGGCCCGGAGATCACGATCACCTGGGCGCCTGGTGCCCCGGCTCGTCGCTGTGGCTCCATCACCCCTCCCCTCTGCTGGAGTGCAACCGTAGCGCATCAAGGGGCGCCTGCAGGTCGGCGGGGAGCTCGGCCTCAAGGCGCATCAGACGCCCATCCCGCGGGTGAGCAAAGACGATCTTCCAGGCGTGTAGGAAGAGGCGCGTTGTCGTATCGGGACCGCGTCGGCTGGTGCCGTTCCCATAGGTTGGGTCTCCGGCGATCGGGTGTCCAATCTCCGTCAGGTGCACGCGAATCTGATGGGTGCGGCCGGTGATGAGGTCCACTTCCAGCAGTGTCCAGCCCGGGAATCGCTCGCGAACCCGATACCCCGTCGTCGCCTCGCGACCACCTGCGACCACCGCCATACGCTTGCGCTCATTCGGGTCTCGCCCAATCGGTGCCTCGATGCGCCCCAGCTCGGCGGCTACCGAACCTTGCACAAGGGCGAGGTAGGTCTTCTTGATGCGCCGCGCCTTCAACTGCGCCATCAGGCTCAGCTGCGCCACGTCACCCTTCGCAACGATCAAGAGTCCACTGGTGTCTTTGTCGAGCCGATGCACGAGTCCAGGACGCGCGACGCCGGCAATCCCAGGCAAATCTTCGACATGGTGCAGCAGCGCATTCACAAGCGTTCCCGTTGCATGCCCCGGTGCCGGATGCACCACGAGGCCTGCAGGCTTATTCACCACCACGATGTCCTCGTCTTCGTAAACCACAGTGAGCGGAATATCTTCGGCGAGCACCGTCGTTTCGCTCACCGGTGGAATCACAAGGTGCAGTGTCTGCCCCGCAACGAGCGTGGAGCTGGCACGTACGATGAGACCACCCATTGTGAGATGGCCCTCGGAGATGAGTCTCTGCACAAACGAGCGAGAGAGCCCACTCCTGTCTGCGACAAACCGGTCAGCACGCTGCCGCGCCGCCTCTGGCGGGATCGGCAGATCTAGCTCACGCGCCTCACTCATCTGCGAACCGTACTACGGGAGCGCCACAAGGTATCCACGAGCAAGATCACGATGCCGAAGCTGATCCCTGCATCGGCGATGTTGAAGGTCCAGAATCGCAGGGTTCCCACGCCGACGTCAATGAAATCAAGCACATAGCCAAATGCCAAGCGGTCAATCAGGTTGCCAATCGCGCCACCAATGAGCAGCCCAACCCCAACCGTCAGAGGGGTAACCCGAGGAAGTCGCTCACGCTCGTGGTAGATCACCAAGGCAACGATGACCCCGATGCTGAGGGCGGCGAGGAGCGGAGCACTCCCCTGCACGATGCCGAAGAGGCCGCCACTATTCTCACCGCGGATGATCTGCAGGAGCGAACCGATCAGCTGATGTGGGACCGCAAGATCCATGCCGTCCACCAGCATCTTTGATGCTCGATCCGCTGCGATGAGTGCGAGCGCGATGAGTGCGAGTGTGGCCCGCCTCATCCGGCAGACCGGCGGAACGAGAAGGCGGTGTCACCGAAGGAGAGCTCGATCTGATCCGCAACGTCACCGGCGGTGGCCCCAAACTCAATCGAGCGCGCACCAACACTGTGCGTGAGCTGCTCTGTGTATGGGGCAAGCGACCGCGCCGATTCGGGCAGATAGAGGCTGATCGGATCGCCGATCTGCAGCCCAGCACGCTTGCGCAGGTCCTGCACCGCACGGGAGAGCTCGCGGACGTCACCCTCTGCGATAAGTTCTGGTGTCAGGGCCGTCTCAAGCTCAACAACCAGTCCGCCCCCTTCAGCAACGAAGCCACCCTCACGTGGGATCGCCTGGATCTCGATCTCGTCTGGTGCAAATTCAAGCCCCTCAATACGTACGGCGCCACCAGTGAGGAACTCCACAGAACCGGAGCGCGCTGCGGCAAGTACCGCTTGCAACTTGTCGCCAAGTCGCTTCCCAACCTTCGGCAAGAGCACCTTCACCTTGCGCTCAAAGAGGCCGGAGGCATCGGTGACCGACTCAACTCGCTTGACGTTCAGTTCGTCCGCAAGGATCTCGAGTAGTTCAGCGTGTGGGGTTTCGCCGCCAAAGACGACGCGCGCCAGTGCGAGCGGTTGACGTGTGCGGATGGCGGCAGCGCTGCGCACGGAGCGCCCAAGTTCGGCGGCGCGAATCACCCGGCTCATTGAATCTTCAAGAGCCTGGTCACGCCAGCTCTGCACACGTTCGCGCGGCCACGGCTGGAGATGAATGCTGCTGGTCGCACCGTCGGCCACAAGGTTGGTGTAGATGGCGTCGGTGAGCATCGGAGCAATCGACGATGCCGCCTGCAACAGCGTCAGCAGCGCCTCATGAAGGGTGGCGAAGGCATCGTTTCGATCCACCTCAGCGGTGGAGAGGTCGAAGCGGTCGCGAGAGCGACGGAGGTACCAGGTGGAGAGCTCGTCGATCGCCGCTTCAAGACGTGCGACGGCCGACTGGGCGTCGTAGTTCCGGAGTGCCCCCTCCACGGTCGAGACGAGGTCGGCGGTGCGACTCAGGATCCAGCGGTCCATGGCGCCCCGATCGGCCACTGGGCTCGCCACGCCCCCTGGGCGCCAGCCAGCACTGTTCGCGTAACCGATGTGGAAGGCGTAGACGTTCCAGAGCACGAGGAGCTTACGGCGTGCCTCATCCGCCCCGTTCCAGCCGAAGTGCACGTTCTCTTCGGGGCGCGAACCGGCGAAGAGCCATCGCATCACATCAGCGCCCATGCGATCCGCCGCCTCATCGAATTCAATGGAGTTGCCCCAGCTCTTGTGCATCTGGCGACCATCTTCCGCAAAGACGAGTCCGTAGCCAAACACGGTCTTCGTTGGCTCGCTCCCGACCATAACCGTCGACATAGCGAGCAACGAGTAGAACCAGTTGCGGAACTGACCAGGGAAGCTCTCCGTAATCAGATCCGCTGGGAACCAGCGCTTCCAGTACTCGGGATCGCTGCGATAGCGCATCGTGGAGAGCGAGACGATCCCCGCATCGAGCCACGGATTGCCAACGTCGGGGACGCGCTGCACCTCGCCACCGCACTTCGCACAGGCGATACGAACCTCATCGATGTATGGCCGGTGGGGGCTATGCCCCGCCAGGGCGTCGAGCCCTGCAACGGCGCGCCCCTCGAGCTCGGCTCGCGACCCAAGCACCTCTACAGCGCCGCACCCTTCGCACTCGTAGATTGGCAGCGCGAGCCCCCAATAGCGCTTCTTCGAGATCATCCAGTCGCTCATGTTGCGGAGCCAGTCGAGCTCGCGATCGTGTCCGAAGGATGGGAGCCACGAGATGTTGTCGACGACATCCATGATCTGGTAGCGCAGGCTTCCCGCCTTCTCCGCGGCGCTGAGCTGCTCGCGTGGCTTCTCGTAGGTGGCGCCCATGCTGATAAACCACTCGTCGACGAGTCGGAAGGCGAGTGGTGTTGCGCAGCGCCAACAGTGCGGATAGCGGTGCGTGATCTTCTCTCGACGCAAGAGGCTCCCGCTCTGCTCAAGGGCAGCAAAGACAAGATCGGCAACAGCGAGCCAGTCCTTACCGCTGAGATCGTTGAACCCCTCAAGGTAGATACCGCTCTCATCAATCGGCGCAATCATCGGCAGTCCTTCGGTGATGCAGAGCGCGTGGTCCTCGCTGCCGCAGGCAGGGGCGATGTGCACGATGCTCGTCCCCTCCTCTGCGCCAACGTCGCTCCACGAGATCACACGGTGTGCGGCACCATCTGGGCCGAGTGCTGCGGATACGGCTGGGGCGGCGTCGAACGTGGCGCGGTAGCGCCACCCCACCAGCTCGCTCCCCTGCTTGGTCTCAAGCACCTTGGCACGAGGTGCGCCACCGCCGAGTGCGGCGACGCGGCGCGTTGCGCCGATCCACATCTTGCGCCCGTCAAATTCCACAAGTTCATAGGAGAGTGTTGGGCTCACCGCAGCGGCGACGTTAGCCGGAATGGTCCACGGTGTTGTTGTCCAGGCGAGGAGCTCCTCACCGGGCCGATCAACGAGTGGAAAGCCGAAGTAGGCGGATGGGTCGTCGCGATCGGCGTACCCCTCCGTCATCTCGTGCTGACTGATACCGGTGCCGCACCGTGTGCACCACGGCATGCTGTCACTCCCCTTGTAGAGCCAGCCGCGGCGGTTGCATTCGGCCAGGAAGCTCCAGATCAGGTCGTTGTTCTCATCCGAGAAGGTGAAGTACGAGCCGCCAACCTCGGGCGAACCGAGTTGTCCGATGAGCCCCTCTGGCGTTCCGTGAACCTCTCCAGTGGCGCCAGCAATCGCCATCTCTTGCCCCGGTGCGTCGCTTAGTGCGTCACGCAGGCGCAGGAGATCGGCTGGGTCGTTCCAATCCATCCACATGCCGAGTCGAATCGACTGCTCGGTCTGTCGCGCGGCGTAGGTGAGCACGCGCTGCTTACAGAGCTGGATGAACTCCGCGAGGCCGCGCTCCTCGATCTGTCGCTTTGAGGTGAGTCCAAGCTCTTTCTCTACGTTCACTTCTACCCATAGGCCCTGGCAGTCAAACCCTTGCTGCCAACGTAGCTCGTGTCCGAGCGACGCACGGAAGCGCTGGAAGAGATCCTTATAGGTGCGGCCCCAGGCGTGATGAACGCCCATTGGATTGTTCGCGGTGATTGGGCCATCGAGGAAGGACCAAGGCTCGCCGCCGGCCGTCTGCGCGCGGAGGCGCTCAAATGTTCCCTCGGCACGCCAACGCGCCAGCATCTGGTGCTCCAGGCTGATCAGGTCAGGCTTCGAATCAACAGGGTTGAACATTGAGAGGAGCGTGCCACGCCACCCCCGACATGGCAAACGGGGGGCACCCCCCTTCTCCGCAAGGCGGTATGGTTCCCGTTATGAGCCAACCGACTGAGACTCCACGACGCTCAGCCTTCGCGGCGGCTGTCTTTTCGCTCCTCGTGCCAGGGTTCGGGCACCTCTATGAGCGGCGCTGGCGAGCGGCACTCCTCTTCCTCGCGCCGCCCACCCTCCTGCTGGCACTGGTAGGCGGCATCGTGGCAGCGGATGGCCTGCCAGGCCTCGTCGGCCTCCTCATCACCCCCTTCGGGCTGAGTGCAGCTGGCATTCTCAACATTCTGCTTGCGGTCTGGCGTGGAGTCGCAGCTGCTGACGCATGGCGCGGGGCCGTGCAGCGAGAGAGTGGACTCCGCGCAATTGGCACCTCGTTCGCCGGCCTCGCCCTCTCGCTCGTGGCCGCCCTCTCGCTCCACCTCATCCTGGGCGGCTATGTCGCCACGGCATCGGAGCTCGTCGGCGGCATCTTCTCTTCTGGCACCGAGACACCAGGTGCGACCCCTGCACCACGCTGGGATGGGAAGGAGCGCCTGAACGTGCTCCTCGTCGGCATTGATCAACGTGGGGAGAGCACCTCCTTCAACACCGACACCCTGATCGTCGCCAGCGTTGATCCAGTCAATGGAACCGTCACGATGTTCAGCATTCCGCGTGACACGGTTGATTTTCCAGTGCCCGCTAACGCCCAGCGACTGTACGGGGCAACGTATGGCAACAAGATTAACTCCTACTACACCTCAGCAAGTCAGAATGCGGACGTCTTCCCAGACGGCCCTATGCCCGCCCTGCGTGAAATGCTCGGCAACTTCTACGGTATGACGATCGACTACTCGCTCATGGTGAATTTCACCGGCTTCCAAGAGATTGTGGATGCTCTCGATGGTGTACGCATCACGGCGAAAAATCCGGTGACGGATGACTCGTATCCCCTTGGTGGTGGCAAGTATGCGCGAATCCACGTTCTCGCCGGCGTGCACGCCATGGATGGTGCCGAGGCGCTGATCTTTGCCCGATCACGACACGGCAGCTCCGACTTTGATCGCGCCGCTCGGCAACAGCAGGTGATCACCGCGATCCGGGCCCAGAGCGATATGGCGGCGATTACGCGAAATCTCCCCTCACTCGCAGCGGCGCTCAAGGATTCTCTCAAAAGCGACTTCCCCCAGCAGGATCTCCCGCTCCTCTTAGATCTCATCGCCCAGATTGACTCGGGGAGCATTCGTAGCCTCGTCTTCACACCGCCGACCTATCAAACTGTCGGATCCGATAGCCGTGGATACATCATCACCCCAGATGTGGCCAAGATTCGCGCCGCGGTGCTGCAAGCGTTCAGCGCACAGCCAACCAAGGAGGAGCGCGAGGCTGAGGCACTCGCCAGGGAGGCGGCGCGTATTTGGGTACTGAATGGCACAGGGAGGAAGGGCGAGGCGGGAGTGCTCGCGACGGCGCTCAGCCGCGCCGGTCTCGATGCGTCAGCGCCAACTGCCATCACACCTGGTGAGATCGGCCTGCTCAAGACGCGATTCATCGTCTACAACGGGGCGGAGCAGCGAATGCCCGTCTCCCTCGCGTTGCTTGAGCAACTCCTCGGCATGAAGGCAACGCTGATCGATGACGCAACCGTCACGGTCGATGTGGAGATTATTACTGGCGCCGACGTGCCAACCGTCACCCCGTAGGGGCGCCGCCCGGTTTAGTAGATCGGCGTGAGCCAGTGCTTGTAGGCGGGCACCTTGCCGCGCACGGCGTCAAAGTAGCGGCTCTGAATTCGCTTCGTTAGCTCGCCAATCTTCCCAGTACCGACGGAGCGGTGATCGACCTCAATCACAGGCGAAACCTGCGCGCCCGTTCCCACGAGGAAGATCTCGTCGGCGATATAGAGCTCACTTCGGTCGATCTGTCGCTCCACCACGGGGATGCCGAGCTCTGCGGCAATCTCGATGATGCCCGCTCGGGTGATCCCCTCCAGGATGTCGTCGTTCACGCCAGG
>JAEMRB010000024.1:0-1558 GCA_016463555.1 Chloroflexota bacterium | reverse complement strand
CGCTCCAGGTGCTCGGTCACCTTCAGCGCGTAGAGCTGCTGCTCGTCCGCGTTCCAGTAGGCGCGAATCCCTTCAAAGGTCGCCGTGCCGTACAGGAACGCGTGCGTCATCACGCTCACCTTCGCATCGACCAACGGTCGGAAGTCACCCTCTAGGTAGGCGATGATCCCGTCGTGCTCGTGGCCTGCGCTCTCTGCCATGACGCCCTCCTCTACCAGATCCTAGCCCTGGTGCTGCGGTGCGTACGGCAAGAGCGCCATCTGCCGAGCGCGCTTGAGCGCTGCGGTGACTTCGCGCTGATGCTGCGCGCAGGTGCCCGTCTTGCGACGTGGCTCGATCTTGGCGCGGTCCGAAAGGTAGCGGCGGAGACGATTGATCTCCTTGTAGTCGATGTATCCCTGCTTATCGCTGCAGAACGAGCAGACGCGGCGACGTCGCCCTGCGCCGAACTTGTCATCACGCTTCTTGAATCGCTTTGGTGCCTCAGGCATGGTGTGCTCCTCTCAATTCGATGTGGTTGGGATTAGAACGGAAGGTCGTCAAGATCGCTTGGCGCCGACTGGTTGCTCTCTTCTGGAGCGCCCTGGCTCGGTGCAGCCGATCGAGGCGCCCGTGGCGCATTTGGATCAGCGTCAGGATTTCGATCGACGATGACGACTTCGCTCGCGAGGATGTCCAGCGCAACGCGCTTCTCCCCCTCTTTCGAGTCGTACAGGTCAACCTGTAGCCGGCCTTCGGCGTAAACCTTGCGCCCCTTGCGGAGCCACTCAGCCAGCTTCACCGATCGCTCACCAAACATGATGACGCGATACCAGGTGGTCTTATCTTCCCAGTCGCCGCCAGCTGCCTTGCGGCGCTCGTTGGTGGCAACGCGCATCTCAAGGCGCGGCTTGCCATCGGCGGTGTACTTGAGCTCTGGGTCGGCACCAAGGTTTCCGATGATGCTGATCTTCGCGAACGACATGGACTACTCCCCGCCAGCTGCAGCGGCTGCTGCGGCTGCGGCGGCGATTTCGCCCTCGGTGTCATCGGCGTCGAGCTCGAGTCGCGCCGGCGTGCCACCATCAAGATTGAAGTCGCGAAGTGCGGCGGCACCCTTGCGCTCGTCGCGGATCACCAGGTGGCGAAGCACCTCTTCGGTGATCAGGAGCACGCGCTCAATCTCGGCGATTGCCGATGCGGCAACTTCGAATACGTAGATCTGATAGACGCCGTCCTTGGCGTGATCGATCTCGTAGGCCATGCGGCGGCGGCCCCAGGCGACGTCCTTAAGAATTGTTCCGCCCTGCTCGGTGATGGAGCGGGTGGTGCGCTCGAAGATCGCCTTCGTGCGCTCTTCCGTCACATCGGGACGGAGAATCAACATGAGCTCATAGCGGCGCATTGGCCACTCCTTCCTATGGATTCGCCCCGGTGCGCCCTACGCGACTTGCGTAGTGGGCCGGAGCCGAAAGGCAGCCGTGAGTGTAGCAGGGGGTGCGGGGAGCTTCAACGGTGGGGAGTTGGAGGCGACGGCCGGATTCGAACCGGCGAATAGGGGTTTTGCAGACCCCCCCCT
>JAEMRB010000023.1:5881-11935 GCA_016463555.1 Chloroflexota bacterium | reverse complement strand
GAGAGGAGCAGCGCATGTCGCTTCGAGATCAACTGAAAGCTGATGTCTCGGCCGCTATGCGGTCGGGCGAGACGCTGCGTCGCGACACCCTGCGCATGGCCCTCTCGTCGCTCGCCCTTGTTGAGAAGGAGCTCAAGCGTGACGCCACCGACGACGAGGTGCTCGGCGTCATCGTGAAGGCGGTCAAGACGCGTAAAGAATCGGTTGACGCCTACACCGCCGCGAATCGCGCCGACCTCGCCGATGCCGAAACCGCCGAGATCACGATCCTCTCCGCGTACATGCCTGAGCAGTTGAGCGATGCCGATGTCGACGCACTCGTTGCCGAGGCGATGAGCGCCACCGGCGCCGCCTCATCGAAAGAGATGGGGAAGGTCATGGGCTGGCTCGCACCGAAGACCAAGGGCCGCGTCGATGGAAAGGTCCTCTCGGGGAAGGTCACCGCGGCGCTCGCCGCTCGCGGATGAGTCGCAGTTCCGGGCCACGCGCGCGCATCGTGCGCCGCAGGCGCGGCGGCATCACCGTCACCGCTACCGAACTTCGTGCCCTCGTTGAGCGCGCCCTGCGCCTCTCTGGTGCGCCGAAGAGTGGCGAGGCGGTCGTGACCCTGGTTGATGACAGCGAGATCACTGCGCTGAACGAGTCGCAGATGAAGGGGCGCGGTGCAACGGATGTGTTGAGCTTCCCGCTCCTGGAGCCAACCGCGTATCCCGCGCGACCGGGCACCGCGCGAAAGGCCGCACATAAGGTGGCCGCTCCGACCGTTGCTGGTGAAACACTCCCGCTCGGCGACATCGTCATCAGCATCGATCGCGCCATTGCCCAGGCGCGCGAAGGACATGGCGGTACCGATGGTGGGACGAGCCACGCGCCTGCTGACGAGCTGCGACTCCTCGCCGTGCATGGCGCGCTGCACCTCTGCGGCTGGGATCACCGCACACCCGCAGGCCGCACGGCGATGTGGGCAGAGCAGGAGCGCATCCTGCGCGCCCATACGCGCGCGATGAGGGCGAGCGCATGAGTGAGGATCGTCGCCTCGTCGTTGGCCTAGGTAATCCTGGCGAGAAGTACCGCTACACGCGGCACAACATCGCCTGGGTCGTGCTGGATGCATTCGCTGATCGCGTGAAATGGCGTGGTGGTGGCAAGCGTCGCGATGCGGCGATGGTGCACTCCGGTCGCGTGCTGGGCCTCGACCTGGTGATGGCGAAGCCCGACACCTTCATGAACGAATCTGGCATTGCCGTGCGCAAGCTGCTCGCCGCCGAGCGCGTGCCGCTTACGGCACTGCTCGTCGTCGTTGATGATTTCAGCCTGCCGTTCGGCACGCTCCGATTCCGTGAAGGGGGGAGCGCCGGCGGACATAACGGCCTCACCTCGATCACAGACGAACTCGGCACCGACAAATACCCGCGCCTGCGCGTTGGCATCGGCGATCCGCGCGAGTCGGGAACAGCGCACCAGCATGTGCTCGGTGAGTTCACCGCCGCTGAGCGACTACGCCTCCCTGAGGTTGAGGTCGCAGCGGGCGAGGCGATCGAACTCTGGGCGCGGAGTGGGCTGAATAAGGCGGCGACCGCATTCAACGGATGGGCACTCCCCGAGCCCGAGGCTGGCAGCGCCGCCGATCCGGCCAACCTGCCGAAGGCGGGTGAGATCGACGGCCCAGCCGGCGCCGATGGGATTCGCAAGACCGCACATGGATGGCGAAAGTTGCTCGGTCGCGACAAGGCCGATCGCGAAGGGTGAATCGCCACACGCCGTCACTCGCACCACTCCTCGACACGCTGCGCGCCGCAGCACCGTTCACGTCACTCAGCAAACAACTAGCGAAGAGCGATGCGTCGCTCATCCATGTTCCCCATGCGGCAAAGGCGCAGCTCGGCGCAGCGCTCGCCACTGATCGGCGCATCGTTTGGGTTGCGCGCGACCCCGAGGTCGCTGAACGCGTTGCCGATGCGCTGCGCTCCTGGTTCCACGATCCAACCTCTGTCGTACTGCTCGAGCCGCGCAGTGCACTCCCCTACGAGCGCGGCGAACTGGTCATCGATGAGTCGGCCGGCCGCGTTGCGACGCTCGCCGCGTGGCACGAGGGGAGCCCACGCATCTTGGTCACCTCGCTGCTCGCGGTGGCACAGCCAACGATCTCACTCGCCGACCTGCGCGCCGAGACCCTGCTGTTGCGCGCGGGCGATCGCATCACCCTCGACGCGGTGACGTCGCGCGCCATTGCCCTCGGCTACGAGGCCGTCTCGCTCGTTGGCGGTCGTGGTGAGATCGCGCGACGCGGGGGAATCGTCGACCTCTTCCCCGCGGGCGAGACCTCCCCGCTCCGCATTGAATGGTTCGGCGATGAGATTGAGAGCATTCGCCGGATCGATCCTGCCGACCAGCGCAGCCGCGAGGCGGTACCGCTGGTGCAGCTGCTGCCAGCGAGCGAGTTCCCCCTAGACGCAGCGCGAATCGCTGCCGCTCGGGCGGCCGCCGAAGGGATCGTGCGCGGCGGTGGCGAAACCGAACTGCCGCCACGACTCGCCGAAGACTTGGCGCGTTGGGAGGCGGGGATTGCCGCGCGAAACCAGGCGGAGCGCGGTGACGGTCTGGAACTCTGGTCGGTGTTGCTGAGCGCGGAGCGGGCGTACGACCAGGTGGGCGACGCGCTGGTGGTGCTCGATGAGCCGGGCGAACTGCGCCAAGCCGCCGATGCACTCTCGCGTCAGACCGAAGAGCGCGCCGATGTGCTGCGCACGACGCGCCTGCTGCCGGCTGGTTGGCCATCGCCGATCCCCGATGGTGGCGCGCTGATTGCGGCGCTTTCCGCGACTGGCCGTCAACGACTCGCACTGACCTGGAGCTCCGACCCGACGACGCTGGTCCGCGCCGATGGCGACGACAGCTTCGGCTGGCACGACCCTGTGGTGCCGAGCGGACGATCGCGCGCGCTTACCGAGGGCCTTGAAACGTGGCGCCGCGACAAGGCGCGCGTGCTGATCGTTTCGGAGCAGGCGGCGCGCATTGCCGAGCTGATCACCGAGGGTGGCGAGCGCGCGGTGGTGAGCGAGAGATTGATCAGCAACCCGAAGCCTGGCTCGCTGACGATTCTGACGGGCGGCCTCGACGGCGGATTCCAGGGTGGCGTCGATGGGTTGACGGTGATCACCGACCGCGAGCTCTTCGGTGCGACGCGCGTTCGTCGACCGGCGGTGCATCGCCGCGGCATCACGCGCGAGGCGGCGGAGCGACTCACCCCGGGCGACTACCTGGTGCATGTGGATCACGGTGTTGGTCGCTTCGTGGGCATGCTGCGCCGCGGCGGCGATGGTGATCAGCGCGACTACCTCGAGATCGCCTACGGCGGCACCGACACCGTCTTCACTCCTGTTGAGCAGTTGGCGCGCATCGCGCGCTACACCGGCTCAGAGCATCCGCAACTCAGTCGACTCGGCGGTGGCGAGTGGCGTCGCGCCAAGGAGCGCGCCAAGAAGGCGGCCGACGATCTCGCCGACGAGCTGCTGCGCATCTATGCGGCACGTGAACTCGCACATCGCCCAGCGATCACGCCGGGGAGTCCGTGGCTTTCCGAGTTTGAGGCGGCCTTCCCGTATCGCGAAACCCCCGACCAGCTCACCGCCATCGAGGCGACCAAGGGTGACTTGTCGCGGCCGCGCCCCATGGATCGCGTGATCGTGGGTGACGTTGGCTACGGGAAGACCGAGGTGGCGCTGCGCGCCGCCTTCGCCGTGCTTGAGGCGGGTCGCCAGGTCGCCGTGCTGGTGCCCACCACCGTGCTCGCCCTGCAGCACATCGAGACCTTCCGTCGCCGCCTCGCGGCGTATCCGTTCCGCCTCGAACTCCTCTCCCGGAGCGTTCCCACGGCGCGACAGGCCGAGATCGTCGCCAAGATCGCCACGGGCGAGGTCGACCTGGTCGTCGCCACCCACCGACTCCTTTCAAAGGATGTCGTCTTCAAGCATCTCGGCCTCCTCGTCGTTGATGAGGAGCACCGCTTCGGCGTTGCCGCCAAGGAGCGCATGAAGTCGCTCCGCGCCGAACTCGACGTGATGACCCTCACCGCCACACCGATCCCGCGCACCCTCAACCTCGCCCTCTCGGGGATTCGCGACCTCTCCACCATTGAGACCCCACCAGAGGATCGCCACCCTGTGGCGACGCGCGTCACCGAGGCGAGTCTCGAACTGGTGCGCGACGCACTGCTGCGCGAGCTGGAGCGCGGCGGTCAGTCGTACTACGTGCATAACCGCGTTGAATCTATTGAGGCGGCAGCAGAACAGATTCGCCGACTCGTTCCCGATGCTCGCGTGGTGGTGGGGCACGGGCAGATGGAGGAGCGCGCACTGGAGCGCGTGATGGGTGAGTTCGTGCGCGGCGAGGCGCAGATCCTCGTCTGCACCACCATCATTGAATCGGGTCTCGACATTCCGAACGCGAACACGATCATCATTGACCGTGCCGATCGCCTCGGCCTCGCACAGCTCTATCAGTTGCGTGGTCGCGTTGGCCGCAGCAGTCGTCGCGCCTGGTGCTATCTGCTCTATCGACGCGAAGAGGCGCTCACCGATGATGCGCGCAAGCGTCTGAAGGCGATCTTCGATGCGTCGCACCTTGGCGCCGGATTTCAGTTGGCGCTCGCAGATCTCGAGATTCGCGGTGCGGGCGACCTGCTCGGCGGCGAACAGTCGGGGCACATTGCGGCGGTCGGCTTTGATCTCTATGCGCAACTCCTTGCCGATGCGGTTGAGGTGCGGCGTGCGAGCCGCGAAGGTCGCGAGCCGGCGCGTCGCCGCACTGCGGCGCTTATTGATCTTCCAGTCTCCGCACACTTTGCTGAGAGCTATGTGGCCGACGAGGGGCAGCGACTCGATCTCTACCGTCGCCTCGGTATCGCCGACTCCGATGCCACGATCAACGCCATCGCCGAAGAGCTGCGCGACCGCTTCGGCGCGCCGCCCGCAGAGGCGGAGCGACTCTTGGAGGTGGCGCGACTCCGCGCCGGTGCGAGCGAGGCGGGGCTCGCCTCACTGCTCATTGAGGAGGGGCGCCTGATCGTGCGCCTCGGCGAGCTGCAGCCTGGCCTCGCCGCTCGGGCTCTGGTGGCGAACCCCACTCCAGAGCTGAGCATGAGCGGCAGTCAGATCCGGAGTCGGGAGCGGGTGACGGGTGGGGAGGCGTGGCGTCTCGCCGCACGACTCGTGCAGGGGATCGTGGCTGAGGTGCGCCGCTGGGAGGCGACGAACGCGGCAGGCGCGCCGCTCGCGTAAACTTCCGCGGTGACTCCTGAACAGCTCTCCTCGAAGATTCGAACGATTCCCGACTTTCCGAAGAAGGGGATTGTCTTTCGCGATATCACCACCCTCCTGCAGGATGGTGAGGCCTTCGCCGCCGCCCTCGAGGCGATGACCGCACCGATCCGTGCACTGAAGCCCGACGTGATCATCGGCATCGAATCGCGCGGCTTCATCTTTGGGGCACCGATCGCCGCCACCCTCGGCGTCGGCTTTGTGCCCGTGCGCAAGCTCGGCAAGCTCCCCGCCGAGACGATCTCGGTGGAGTACGACCTTGAGTACGGCAAGAACGTTTTGGAGATTCATCGCGATGCACTTCAGCAGGGTGCGCGCGTCGTGATCGTTGACGACGTCCTCGCCACGGGCGGCACCGTTGCCGGCACCGTGAAACTTGTCGAACAGCTCGGCGCAACGGTCGTCGGCATCAGCTTCTTGGCAGAGCTCCCCGTCCTTGGTGGTCGCAAGCGACTCCCAGACGGCATCGTCTCGGCGATCATCGCCTTCTAGTCGCCGCTATGGCGAAGCGCCCTGCAAGCGATCGCAGATCCTTCCTTCGCAGCATCGCCAACGATGGTGCCGCCACCGCCGGATCACTCTTCGGCGCTCTCGGCGCCCTGCGCGGTCAGGCCCAGTCCATTAGTGCCGACCTGGCTACACCGGCGCGTGAACCTGGCGCCGAGCCAACACGCCGGCGCGCCGCAGAGACGCATCTCGACATGCCAGGCGATGCGGGGCTGATCAAGGCGGGCGC
>JAEMRB010000023.1:0-5781 GCA_016463555.1 Chloroflexota bacterium | reverse complement strand
GCCGCCGCCGCTGCGCTGCGCAATGCCGCACCACTCGCGGGCTCACTCCACGCCGAACTCGATGCACTCCTCCCCGTTGCGTTGGGGGGCGAGAGCCTCGATGCCGCGATCGCCGCGCGCGCGGCAACGCAGCTCGGTCAGCGCGCCGCCTACGGCAAGCGCATCGCCGCAACGCTGAAGAGCGCAGGCCTTGCTCGCGACACGATCATCGCCAGTGGCCCTGGCCTCGGCGCCACCGCGTGGGGCGATCTCGCCCCACTGCATGAGGCGATGCGCCACCTTGCTGTGCGCACGATCACGATCGCTGCCGGCCCCACGGTCGATGTGCGCGGCGCAGCACGACTCGGTGCGATCGATGCCGCCGACGCGGTGCGCGCTGGCCTCACCCCACGACTCCTGGAGGACGGCCAACTTGCCAGCGAGATCGCGAACGCCGACGGACCTATCGGCGCACTCATCCTTGGTAGTGATGCGGTCAGCCGCGCCGGCTACGCCGTTGTGCCAGCGGGTGGCGTCGGCCTCGCCGCCGCCGCACTCTTCTCTGGTGTGCCCGTCTACCTAGTCGCCGGATCGGCGGCGACCGATATGAGCGGCGCTGAACTCACCAAGCGCGTGGAGGGTGTGAACAGCGCGGCGGCGCAACGCGGCGCACCGTTCGCTGCGCGTGGCGTAACGAGTGGCGTGCAGATTGCAACACCACGCGTTGAGCTGCTGGCACTTGACGGCATCACGCTGATCGACTGATGAGCACCACGCCGATAGAGGTTTCGGCAACGCGCGATCGCGAGCTGGTGCGATCGCTCATCACCGGCGACCGCTGGATTACGGCACACGCCCTGGCCGATCTTGATGATGGTGAGTTTCCGCGTACGCGCTGTTTCGTTGCGCGTCGCGGCGCAACGCCAATCGCACTCGGCATGGAGTACTCGGGGTGGGCGCCGCAGCCGCTGCATCTGTACGGCGAGCCAGAGGGGATCGCCACCATCTTGCAGCACGGGATTCGCCCACGCGCCGCCTGGGTGCCGACGCCGATCGGGGGGAACCCAGTCCTCGACCTGACCTACGAGACGGAGAAGATCAACCCGATGCTGCGCATGGGTCTGACGCGCGCCGAGTTCGTGCCATACACGGGCCCCGCTGCAGCGCTGGTCGTGCCGCTCATCCCCTCCGATGCGCAAGCGCTGAATCACCTCTACCAGTTGGGCTTCGCCGCATGGCTGCCACCACTTGCGGTTGCCGAGGGGGTCTATCGCGGCATTCACCGCAACGGCAAGTTGGTCGCCGCGGCCGGAACCCACGTGGTCGGTCGGCGCGAGCGCATCGCCGTGGTCGGCAACGTGCTGACGGCATCTAGCGCGCGTGGCAACGGCTACGCCCATGCGAACACCTCGGCGGTGACCGATGCCCTCCTCGGATTTTGCGACGAGGTGGTGCTAAATGTGCAGCGCGATAACGCCGCCGCCATCGCCGTCTACGCCTCGCTCGGCTACAGCGTGAAGACTGAATTCGAGGAGCGGCTCGTGATCCGTCGCAGCGGCATCTCGGTGCCGCGCATGCTCCGGCGCCTCTTCGGGCGCTGAGCACGAAGCGAGCGTTTCTTGGCCCGCCCACTAACCCGCCCGCCAGCCCGCAGGCTAGGATGCCGCAGATGAATAGTCGACCCTACGCGGTCGTTCTCGCCGGTGGCGGCGGAACCCGCCTCTGGCCCCTGAGTAGCCCCCATCGGCCGAAGCCGTTCCTGCCGCTCCTGCATGGGCGCAGCCCCCTCGCCGTGACCCTGGAGCGACTCGCGCCGCTGGTTCCTATTGCAGACACCTATATCGTGGTGGCGGCGAACCAGGTGCAGCTCGTGCGCGAGTGCGCGCCACAGATTGCGGCCGACCACATCCTTGCCGAGCCGGTCAGCCGCAATACGGGGGCGGCGGTCGCACTTGCCGTGATAGCGATCGATCGCGCCGACGATGCGGTGATGCTGGTGATCCCCGCCGACCATGCGGTGCGCGATGACGGCGCCTGGCGCGCCGCACTTGCCGCCGCCGCCGATCACGCCGGTCGCGAAGAGGGCCCGCTCTACACACTCGGTGTTGTGCCGACTCGACCTGAGACAGGCTTCGGCTACATCGTCGCCGATGGGGAGCGGGTCACACGATTTACCGAGAAGCCACAACGAGACGAGGCGGAGCGACTGATCGCTGCGGGCGCCCGATGGAATGCTGGAACGTTTGCGTGGCGGCGCGATAGCGCTCGCGCCGCGCTAGAGCAATTCGCACCAACACTGATCAACGGCATCGGCGAGTACAGCACGGTCCCAGCGGGGCCAATTGACACGTTCGTGATGGAGCCCGCTGCGGCGGCCGGACTGGTGCGCACCCTGCCGCTCGATTGCGGCTGGAGCGATATCGGCTCGTGGAGTGAGCTGCGCGCACATCTGCTGCCACGCACCTCAATGGAAGAGATCCACATGGAGGCGCTAGGGGGGCGTACCATTGTGATCAGCAACGAGCATGGGGTGATCGCCCTGCAGCCGAACGGCGCAGCGACGATGGACCTAGAGCAGATGAGCGGCAGTGATCTGCGCGCCGCATCTGAGAGGGAGTAGGGATGGGCGCCGGCGAACCGACCAAGATCCTCTTCGGCACCGACGGTTGGCGCGCCAAGATTGGCGACGAGTTCACCTTTGAGAACGTCCGCCGACTCGCCGAGGGCGTTGCCCGCGTCGTAGAAGAGGATGGTGCCACCGCCAAGAGCGTCGTCATCGCCTACGACCGTCGCTTCGGCTCCGAAGAGTTTGCGATTGCTGCCGCCGAGATCCTCCTCGCCCACGCTATCCCCGTTGCCTACTCACGCACCGACGTGCCCACGCAGATGGCCTCATATGAAGTCGTGATGCGCGGCGCGGCGATGGGCATCGTCATTACCGCCAGCCACAACCCCTGGATGGATAACGGCTTCAAGGTGAAGTCGCCAACGGGCGCTGCCGCTGGCCCCGACCTGTTGAAGCGCATCGAAGCGCATGTGGCGAGCACCCGCGGCCCCGAGATCGTGGGGCGCCCATTCGCCGACGCCGAGGCGGCGGGGATGGTCGAGCGCTACGACCCGTACCCGGGCTACAAGAAGTTCGTTGAGCGCAACCTCGACCTGAAAGCGATCGCCGCCCAGAAGATGCGCATCCTGGTTGACCCTGTGTACGGCGCGGGCGCCGGCTGGATCGGTCGCCTCCTTGCGGGCGGCAACATCGTGGTCGACGAGATGCGCAGCGAGCGCAACCCCTGGTTCGGCGGCGTGAACCCTGAACCGATTCGACCGCACATTGACCCGGTGCTCGCGCGCATGGCGGGCGGCGGCTACGACATGGGGATGCTCCTCGACGGCGATGCTGATCGTGCTGGCGCCGTAGATGAGCGCGGAGTCTTCCTGCATCAGTTACAAGTCTTCGGACTGCTGGCGTACTACATGCTCGAACATAAGAAGGATCTCAGCCCGATCGTGAAGACGGTCAACGAGAGCTCCATGGGGGAGCGCCTCGGTGAGCGTTACAAGGTGACGGTGCACGAGACGCCCGTCGGCTTTAAGTACGTCGGCCCCAAGATGATCGAAACGGGCGCCTCGATGGGCGGCGAAGAGTCGGGCGGCTACGGCTTCAAGATGCACCTCCCTGAGCGCGATGGCATCTTCGCCGACCTGCTGCTGCTCGACCTGCTGATTCGCGAGCGCGCCCTGGGGCGTCCAACGATGAGCTCGGTGATGGAGCACGTCGCCTCGATCGCCGGCGCCTCGTACTACCTGCGCATTGACGTGCACATCGACCGCGCCGCCTACCCAGCGGTGAAGGAGCGCCTCGCCACCGAACTCGTTGGCAACCCGCCGAGCAGCATCGGCAGCCACGCAGTGCGCGCCGTGCCACTCACCACCAACGACGGCGTGAAGTTCTTCACAGCCGACGGCAGTTGGTTGCTGGTCCGCTTCAGCGGCACCGAGCCGCTCGTGCGCGTCTACGCCGAGGCCACCTCTGCGGAGCTGCGCGACGAGCTGCTGGTGATCGGCGAGCGACTCGCGCGCGGCTAGGCCCGCCCTACGGCGCCCCATCCCACCCGAGCAGCAGAAGGCTCCCCGCATCTAACTGCAGCTCGAAGGCCGCGCCATCGCGCAGCGCACCACGCACACACCAGGCGAGGTGGCGCGATGCGCGCTGACTTAACAGTTCGCTAGCTCCTTCGGTAGGGAGCACCCAGGCCAGCTCGGGCCTTTCGTCAATGAACGCACCGCTCGGCAGGAGCGCCACTGCCGCACGGAGCGCAGCATCGGCGCGCGCAATTCGTGCGGGCGGCGCGGCCAGTGGCGACTCCTCAATAGCGAGCCCAACGAGCTCGCCAACACCGTTCAGCACCACGCGCGTGCCATCGTTCGGCACAGGCACGCCGCGAACCTCTCGCGTCCAGATCACCAGCGTGCGCCCGGCGGCACTCTGAACCGCTGGGCCACCCCCTGGCATCTCGAGCCCAAGTCGCACCAGGTGACGAATCGCCCGTGCGATCGCCGCACTCTCACTGAGAGCACCGCCCTCCAGCGCCACGCCACTTGTGGCAATCAAGCGCAACGATCCGTCGAGCGCACTCTCCACGCGTAACACCTCAACGCCGCTTACACCGAGAAGAACCTGACGAACGCGCTGCTCGCCACTCTCACTGCGGACCACGGTGAACGGTCGGGTGACAAGCCCCCGCAACTCCAGCGGCGAAAGAAGTTGTGCGGCGATGGTCGTAATGGGCCGCATGTTGAGTCCAGCCCCCTCAGCCAGTGGCGCACGACTCGGTGCGATTGCTGTACCTGGAGTACTGCACGCAGCGATCAGCGCCACCAGGAGCGAGAGCGCCCAGCGGACCTTATACATAGCGTTGCCCTCCAAGGTCGGGGAGATCGGCTGACGGCGCATGTGGCAGATGCCCGTAGCCACCCCACCACTCCGGGGTGAGATGCGCTGGGTTGTAGGCGCTAAGGAGCGCGCGATCGAACGCAGCACCAGCCGTTGCACCATCGAGTAGCCCGCGCCAGAAGGCGCGTTCAAAACGTAGGGCCGCACCCTGCCACGCCGTGCCGATATAGCTCACGTAGAAGCTGGCGGGCTCGTTGGCACCTTGGGCTTTGCGCTGAGCGATCCCGAATGCGCCAGGAAGGCGCGAGGCCCGCTCGCCGTTGTGACAGCTTGAGATATAGACGAGCGAGGCGGCGGGTGTGCCACGGCGCATCGCAGCGATCTCCGACGGCAGTACGATCGGCGCGCCGAGGCAGAGCCCACTGTCGGCGCGGAAGCCACCGGCACGACTCCCGGACTTCGAATCCCAATAGAGATCGCCGTGGCTATGCACATAGAAGACGGCCGATGATGCGCCCACAACCATGGCGCGGCGCGTGAAGGTAGGGCCAACAGCGCCACCCACCTCCCAGCCGAGTGCGGCAAGTGTGGTGCGTGCCTCGCGGGCGAGCCGATCTGGGAAGGTGTTTGCGGTGCCGGTGCACGCTTCGGCGAAGGCGGTGCGATTGGCAAAGACCGCGGCGCTCTCAGCTGGCGGCGCCAGGGTGATTGCTGCGGCGAGGAGAACTGCTCCGACCATGCTCCCTCCAGAGTTCGAGCGGGGGCGAGGGCAGAGGAACACTCTCGCACGGTGCGCGTATCGGCCGCGTTTGCAGGATCAATACGTCGGTGATAGAGTCCCCGCAGCAACGCCGCGTGGACGCGAAGCTGGTGAGATTCCAGCACTGTCCCGCAACGGTTATTGGGAG
>JAEMRB010000102.1 GCA_016463555.1 Chloroflexota bacterium | reverse complement strand
GAGCGTATTGGTACTCCGCCACGTGACCGACGGGGAAGGCGAGTCGAGGGCGTCGATGCCGTGACCGTAGCGGGCGGCGATCGTCCAGGCGTCGCCGAGGACCGCGGGCCCACCGACTGCGCGGACCTTCAGCCCCTGCGAGAGCGTGAGCGCACGCGTGGAGAAGTCGCGCCCGTTGTTGTCGGCGGGGATGCTGAGCAGATGCGGAGAGGACATCTGCGCCGACGCTTGCCACGCGGCGTAGCGCCAGTTCGATACGCCCTGTCCCGTCTGCCCGATGCGGATCGACTGCACCGCCGCCCCGCCTCCGCCGTCGGTGAGTGTCGTGTCGACCATGCGGACGTAGCCGCGGGCGATGCCGTACGGCCCGTCGACCTCGTCCACCCATACGGTGCATCGACCTGTCGACCCGAGATTCGAGGCCCACGCGCGAATGTGCACGTACTCTGCCGCCGTGCGATTGTAGGTCAGAAGCACGGAGCCGGACACGTCATCGAAGGCGACCACTGTCGTCGTCGTGACGCGCACCCGGAGACGGTACGACGACGTCGAGGAATGCGCCGTTAGCGTCGTCTCGGTAGCCGTACCCGAGTCAGTGTCGACCTCCCACAGACCTTGCACCGTGTGCGCCGCGGTAAGCGCCGTCGTGCGCGTATGCGTGTAGGTCCGGACCTCCGCGACGCCCGCCGAGATCTGCATCGCGCCACCCGTCAGCGTCGTCGTCGGAGCGCCGATCGTTGTCGTCGTCCATCCGAGCGTGCTCGGGTCCCAGAACGGCGCCCACGTCATGTAGGACCCCGCGGAGTAGTCTCCGCCATCCTGCACCGCGGGCAGCATCGGGAGAGTCGCCGCGGTGTACCCGCTGAGAACAGAGTCCCCCAGCTGCGCGTCGTAGATCGTTGTCGAGTCGACGGCGTGAATGACGTGCAGGGCGCCCGCATACCAGGCGCTCGTCATCGAGGCGGGACGTTCTCCGCCGAAGTCCAGCGAGTGGACGAGGTTGAGGGCCTGCCCGAGTACGGACCACGTCTGCCCGTCCGAGCTACGCGCCGGACGGACGCGGGAGGCGTTCCCGGAGTTTGGCGCGAGGGCGTACACCTGCCCATCATCGTCGACGCACGCGCAGAGCTCCGTATCGTCGCTAAGCTGGTTCCCTACGCTCAGGGTCGTCGCGGGAGCGAGTAGCCCTACCTGCACAGGGTCAATGTCCGTCCATCGACTGTAGGCGCTCCCAAGGCGCTTGCTGATGGTGGTAGACGTGGCGCCCCAAGTGCTTCTCGAGGAACCGCAGTAGACGACCCCGAAGCCGATATCGGGCAGCGCGACGACGTCGTGCGCCCCGCCCGTGTGGACGCTTGCCGCGTCGGTGCCGGGAACGGCCTCAACCAGCGCAAACGACACGCCGTCATCCACGCTCGCATACTGCCAGAGCGTGTCGGGTACCGTCGCCGCGGAGACGCGAACGGCGAGGACCATCAGGACCTGTCCACCGTAGTATGCCGCACGCAGACGGCGTCCCGTCGTCGTTGTCGTGTCGACGTAGGCGGGCAGGCAGGCAGACGCCTGGAGAGCCCACGTCGCCCCATCGTCCTCGCTCAGGTACGCGCGAACCTGCGCGCCCGCGCTCGGAAGATCGTCGTAGTACGCGAGCAGGAGAATACGCCCCTCGGGCAGGGCGACCAGAGAGGAGAGCAGAGGCTGTCCCGTCACCGAGCTCGAGACGATGTCGATAGTGGACGTCGCTCCCGCTTGCGTGCGGCGGAGCACTCGCAGCGTCTGCACAGAGCCCGCCGCGACCGTCTTCTGCGCGCTGACGAGACGCGTACCCGTGCCCGTGAAGAGGACGTGCGGCGACGTGTACAGGTCCGCGCCCGCGCCGGATGCCCAGGTATGCACCGTCGCGAAACCTGCGTACCCGAGGGGGCCGTCCCATCCCTGCCACGCGCCGCCCGACTCACGCCAGACGAAGCCACCCGCACGGATGGCATCGGTGGTCACCGCTCCGCCTGCACGCGTCGTCTGCACCTCGACGGTTGTGCCGTTGACCTGCGTGCCGCTAGTCGAGAGCGTCAGCATCGTGCTCGAGGAAGGGGAGGGGACACCGGGGTTTGGATCGGCCTGCGTGTAGCTAGACCCTGCTCCCGTCGTGCCGGGGCTCAGTCGAGGGTCGCGGATGAAGATGCCTCGGAGGGCGTCCGGAGTGTATGCGGTTCCCATCGTCTAGCTCCTCCGCTGGCCTGCGCGTCCACCCGCACCTAACGCCCGCGACAGGGGACCGCGCGTCCGGAGGTTGTCGGAGACGAAGCTATCGAAGACACGGTGTCGATAGACCTGCTGAACCATGATGGTCTGTCCGCTTCCCATGCCCGCGTTCGCAGCGCGGATCGTGTCGTCGCCCAGGGCCCGACGTCCCTGCGGGGAGAGCACGGCCTCACCGCGCCGGATGACCGCAGACGCCTCGTCGGGAGAGAAGTCGGCCATACCACCGGAGTGGAAGCTCGGACGCGCCGCGGCGATGGTCGCTACCTGAATCGCGCCGCCCGCCGCGGCGAGGCCTGCCGCCACGTAGTTAGGCGCCGGAGGCATCGACAGGGCGTTGATTGTGGCAAGAGCGGTTGCCGTCAGCGCCTGGGCAAGCTTCGCCGCCTTATCGATAAGGAAGGCAATCATCGCTTGCTTGCGCTTCTCTGCGACCTCTTCGGCGGCGCGGGCCTTCTCCGCATCGGTCGCCTTCTTCCCGAGGGCATCCTGCGCGGCGAGGGCATCGTGGTAGCCCTGAACCTGCTGATCGAGCTTGTATTGACTGTAGGCGGCGACCACGTCCGCGGCCCCGGTCGCGATCTCAGCACGCTTAGCGTAAAAGGCGATGTCCGCCTGAAGTTGCGCTTCCTGCGCCTTAGTCGCGTCCTCTGCCGACTTGACGCGCGCGGCCTCTTCGGCGGCGGCTACCTGCTTCGCGATGACCTCCTGCGCGCGGCCCGTGTCCACCTCGACGCCTTGCGCTGCCAGAGATGCCGTCGCTTCCTGCAGAGAGAG
>JAEMRB010000101.1 GCA_016463555.1 Chloroflexota bacterium | reverse complement strand
CATCAAGCGCGGCTTGACTGAAGAGGAGGCACGGGCTTGGTGCAACGATCCAGAGACAAGCAGCAGCACAGCTAAGGGCAAGAAAGCACAAGCCGTGTTCGCAAAGTACGGCGAATGGTTTGACGGATATACGGAGGACAAGTGAGCGTGAAAACTGAAAACGGCCGAGTCAAGGGAGGGCTTGAGATAGCAGGTGCGGTCATCAACTGACCGCAACTGTGGCGGCGGGGCTAACCCCGTCATCAGGCCAAAGGCCCCAGGTGGGGCGTAGTAGGAGGGTCAGTATGACCAGCAAGAAGTCCGGTGCCGCAGGCACCCTGTTTGAAATCGAGGGGGACCGCCTCCTCGCCCGCACTGAAGCGCACAGCTCGCGCTTCATCAAGATCACGGTGGTGGCACCACCGGTCACGAGCAAGCGCCCGCGCCCAGCCGTTCGTATCGGCTTTGTTCTGGATCGCTCGGGCTCCATGCAGGGTGATCCAATCCGCAACGCCCGCAAGGCGATCCTTGATGGCATTGACATGCTTTCGGGGCGGGATGAGTTCGCCGTTGTCGCCTTTGATGACCGCGTGGAGACCCCTGTCTCGCTGACAGGAGTGCTCGAGGGTCGTCGTACCGCCAAGGTGGCGATCCCGATGATCGAGGCGCGGGCCAATACGAATCTCTGTGACGGCTACCTCACTGGTGCCCAAGAGGTTGGTGGAGGCGCTGACGGCGACATCATCCGCCGCGTCATCTTGATCTCTGACGGGCACGCCAATGCGGGCGTCACCGATTCAGCGACGCTGGCGCGCCACGCCTCTGAGCTGCGCGCGCGGGGCGTCAGCACCGCAACGCTCGGCATCGGCGATGGCTTCGACGAGGCCCTGATGTCGGCGATTGCGAATGGTGGTGGCGGGCCGGCGCAGTACGCCGGCGACCCTGACCAGATCGGCGCCGCGATTGCCGAGTGCATCGGCGAGGCCCTTGAGGTCACCCTGCGCGATGCGCATGTGGTGATTACGGTGCCGGGTGCTGATATCGAGTTGCTCAGCGCGGGCGACGTAACGTCGCGTCGCGGGGAGCTGCGGGTAGCCCTTGGCGACCTGGCCGAGAGCCAGGAGCGCGAGGTTGTACTTCGCATTCGGCTCCCCCTTGGTAGCGAGGCGGAGCAGGTTGGCCTCACCGCTGTGCTCACCGGGCGTGACGATGCAGGAAAGGTGCACCTGGAGCAGGGGTACACCTGGACCTACGCGGGTTCAGCTGAGAACGACGCACAGCCCCGTAACCGGGTGGTCGATCGGGTGGTCGCCCAGCTCTTTGCCGCTGAGGCGCGTGAGCGGGCGATTGTGCTCAACCGTGAGGGCTCCTATGAGCGAGCCCAAGCGGTGATTGAGAAGGTTGCGCGCCGGATCGCCTCATATGCGGGAGATGATCGTGAGTTGGCGAAGCTCGTGACCGGTCTTCTTGCTGAGGCCGATCAGTGGAGCCGGCCGACGCATGAGCGATTCCGTAAGGAGTCGTATCACGTCTCTATGTACCAGATGCAGTCGCGCATGGAGGATGGCACTGCTCGTAAGCGCGATCGCCGCTAAGCGGTAATCACGCTGCAATAAATAAGAGACCCCGCACCTTGCGGTGCGGGGTCTCTTGCGTTCTAACGAACGTCGCGTGTCGCGCGCGAACGCGCGATGCGATTCGGCTTACTTGCCGAAGATGCTCCAGCCGGTACCAGCGGCAGGAGTCGCAACAGCTGCCTTTGGAGCAGCCTTCTTCGACTTCTTCGCCTTCTTGGCCTTCTTCGCCTTAGGAGCTGCCTTTGGAGCAGCCTTCTTGGCGGCCTTCTTTGCGGTCTTCTTGGCAACCTTCTTCACTGCCTTCTTGGCGGCCTTTGGAGCAGCCTTCTTTGCAGCCTTCTTGGCAACCTTCTTCACCGTCTTCTTCGCGGCCTTCTTAGGAGCAGCCTTGACAGCCTTCACGGCCTTCTTGGCAACCTTCTTGACGGCCTTCTTCGCAGCCTTCTTAGGGGCGGCTGGTGCGGCGGCGGCGACGGCGGCAACTGCAGCCTTCTTCGCGACCTTCTTCTTCTTGGCAACTGCCATGTGTTTCACCTCATTAAACTCCCCAGGCGTTGGTCGCCCGGACGACCTATAGCGTGCCAGACTCGCGCGCATTTGTGAAGCGGTCGTTGCGCGGGGGCTAAGAGGCAGGGGGCGTTGGGGCGTCTGGTCGGCGCGGCGGCAGGTGGATCCCCGCCAACATGCAGCGGACCGAACCCCCCGATCGCTCGATGGTCGGGATGCCGATCGCCACGATGTGGGCAGAGGTTTCAATGGCGGCGATCTGGTCGGGGCGGAGGGCGGCGAGGGCGCGCGATGAGAGGACGAAGAGGTGTCCGCGGCTGCCGCTCAGCTCCAGCCCGTTCCCTGCGAACTCGGCGACCTGGCCCTGATCGATCTTGATCACGTCGCGCCCGGTTTCACCCAGCCGAGCGGCAATTCGTGCTCGTTCCGTGGGGTCGGGGATGTTGCTGAGCCCCGCCACGACGAAGTTCGTGGCGATAGAGAGGACGACATTGGTGTGGTAAATCGGCTGCCCTGACTGGTCGGCGGTGTCGAAGACCTCGGCGCTGTAGCCCATCGCCTCGCACCACTGATCAAGGACCGCCTCGTTGGCGCGGCCTGAGCGGGCCATATAGGCGATGCGGTGCACATGGTCCAGAACGAGGGCGCCGGTCCCCTCTAAGTAGCGCCCCTCCAGTTCGACGGGGCTGAGGTCGAGCAGCTGCGAAACCTCGAACCGTTCGCGTAGCCCCTCCACCACATCGCCCCGCCGTTCGCGGCGGCGGCTGGTGGTGGCCATCGGGTAGAGCACCACCCGGCCATCCTCGTGGGTCGAGATCCAGTTGTTGGGGAAGACCGAGTCGGGGGTGTCGATCCCCTCCCGATCCTCGAACAGCACCACCCCGACCCCCTCACCCCGGAGGGCGGCGGCAACAGCGGCCACCTCAATCTGCGCCGCCACGGCCACCCTCTGGCGCTCGGCAACGTCGGTGACACCCGCCGACTGGAAGGCGTTGTC
>JAEMRB010000100.1 GCA_016463555.1 Chloroflexota bacterium | reverse complement strand
AAGCAGGCATCCTCGTGGACGATCGCTACGTGGTAGACCTCAACATAAGCAAGCGGGCCGTGCCCGAGGCAGGCCGCATCGACGTGTGGGTGACCCCCGTCTAGAAAGTTCACGCGTCCCCCTTGCGCGTGTCGCACGATATGGGTATTCCTAGTTCGTCGTCACCTGACGACAGGAGGACCCAATGAGCTTCTACGACACCCTTCGCTGCCTCTACTACGACCCGCGCTACGTGTGGGACCTTCACGGAGGCGACATCGTCGGCGGAGTCGCCGTCGTCATTCTCGTGTTCGTGATGTGGGGCCTCTGATGGCTCCGCTCATTGTTCAGTGCGGCGCTGGGAAGCTCCCCGGTGCCCATCGCGTCGCTGACCTGTACACGGGTCCCCTGTGGTCGACGCTGCGACGTGTCGAGCGCGAGACGGGCATCGCCCGCGACGTGTACGTGCTCAGCGCGAAGTACGGTATTGTCCGGATGGACAAGGTCATCGAGAGCTACGACGCGCAGGCCGTGGACCGCGTCACCGAGGCGCACCACGTCCACGTCACCGAGCTGGTCCAGCTGGTGCAGGCGCAGGGCTGGAACCTGTGTCGCGTGGACTTCGTGGGAAGCGCCCTGTACGCGAAGGTCCTCGAGGACGCTGGCTGCATCGTCACCCGTCTGGAAAGCCGCGGAATCGGGTACCAGCGGGCCGCGCTCGCAAAGGCGCTGACATGAGCACGATCATCAACATCATCGCCGCCATCGCGCGGCTTCTAGGGAGGTGGCCATGAATGACAACGAGTACGACGAGACGGCCGACATCGTCGCGGACGCAGTCGCCCAGGAGCGCGCCGCCGTGGTGGCGTTCCTCCGCATGTCTCCAGCGCATGGAGAGCAGCTTACCCGCGTGATGTACGAGGCAGACGCCATCGAACGCGGCGAGCACCGCCGTGAGGAGGGGGCATGAGCATCGCTCTAGACGAGATTCGCGAGCGAGCCGTATCGGTGTCGCAGGGCGCGTACCGTGTCGTGCGCGCAGAGGACTTCGAGGCGCTGGTCACGGAGGTGGAGCGCCTTCTGGCGCAGCGCATCCTGAGCAACGAAGACTTCTCGCGTGCGTTCGACATGGGCCTCGCAGCAGGCGAGAGGCGCGAACGCGTCGCCGCGGTGACGTGGCTGCGCGAGGAGTACGACGACGAGAAGACGCGGTTCGCAGCAGACGCCATCGAACACGGAGAGCATCGCGAGGTGATGCCGTGACCCGCACGAACACGCCCTGGCGTCCCTCCGAGTTCGAGCGCGCACGTCAGCTGCGAGAGGAGGGCCTCTCCTGGCGCGAGGTCGGAGAGCGCCTCGGGCGGTCCGAGTCGGCGATGCACTCGATGGTCGCCGTCCTGAAGGATGCGGATTGGTCCGCGCGTGACCTAGTCGAGGTCGCGGTGCCGCTCGCCGTCCCGCCCAAGTACACCTACAAGCACTGGCGTCCGAGCGAGCTCGCGAAGGCGCGAGACATGCGCGCGAACGGCGCGACGTGGCCTGAGATCGGCGCGGCCCTCGGGCGGCAACCCGACGCCGTCGCGCAATACGTCGGCACGGCGAACAAGGAAGCCGCCATGGTGGAGGTCACCGGGCGGAAGAACGCTCGCTACGCCGCCCTCTCCGAGCATGAGCGGAAGATGGTCGATGCGAAGCTGAACGAGGGCCTCGGTGTCCGCGCCGTCGGCGAGCACGTGGGCAGGCACTGGTACGTCATCAGCGTCTACAAGCGCACGCGGGGCATGCATGCCAGGTAGACCGTGGACACGTTCTCAGCTGCTCGAGCTGCGACGCCTGCACGATGAAGGGAAGACGGCACGGCAGATCGCCGTGGCCCTCGACAGGACGCCCGAGGCCATCCGCACCCTCCGCGGCACCCTCGGCTTGCGGTTCTACGTGCAGGTGTCGCCCGAGGAGCGCGCGCAGATCGAGCAGCTCCACGCCGCGGGCGTCCGTGACGTCGACATCGCGGGCCAGCTGGACCGCGCAGTGACCACGGTACGCAAGATCCTCGGCATCCACCTAGCCGTCAAGAAGCCCTGGACATGCGCGGAGACGAAGAAGCTCTACAGGCTTCGACGCGAGGGGAAGACGTACCCGGAGATCGGGAAGCTGATGGGCAGGTCGCCCCACGCGTGCGTCATGCGGTACGTGAACTGGGAGAAGGTGCGGAAGAAGCGCGAAGCCGACAGGAAGCGGCAACGCCGCGCGTGAGGTTTGCCGTGAGACGTGGCCCTCGTCTAGGGTCTTCTTCAGGGGTCACGTCTCACGGTCTCGCGCTTGCACGGTTGCCAAGGTCCGGCTACGAGACGTTTGTCCTCGCCGGACGCGGGCTGATCCCCCGTAGGGGGGAGGGGCTGAATGCCCTTCCCCCCGTCTCCCCGGCAAGGTCGGCGAGTACATGAACAGAGACTATGCCCTGCGCTATGCAGCGGCGGGGATGCGTGTGCACCCCCTGTACGAAGTAGACCCGGCCACACAGACCTGCGCTTGCCCAGCGGGCGCGTCATGCAGCGAGAAGCAGCGGGGCAAGCACCCGCGCCTCGGCCGCTGGCAAGAGAAGGCGACCACGGACGCCGACACGGTGCGGGCGTGGTGGACACGCTGGCCCTCGGCAGGCGTGGGCCTCGCCACGGGTAGCGCCTCGCGCGTGTGGGTCCTAGACCTCGATGGGCCCGAGGCAGGCGCGTGGTACGAGAGCCAGCTCGCGAAGCATGGCCCCGCACCGACGCTCGGCGTCGAGACGGCGCGCGGGTTTCACCTGTACTGGCGCTGGACGGATGGGGCCGTCGTGCGGAACGCCCAGGGCCTTCAGGCCGCGGGCATTCAGTCCGTGGATGTGCGCGGCGATGGCGGGTACGTGTGCGCCCCGCCGACGGTTCACCGCTCGGGCGCGGTCTACACCTTCCGCACCGAGGACGGCTTCACCCGCGAGATGGCGCAGGCCCCGGGCTGGCTCCTCGAGCTGGTCAAGGAGAAGCCGAAGCCGCCTCCTCGTCGTCCCATCCGTGTCGAGCCGCGCGTACCGTGGACGCGGGACGCCGCCGACCGCGAGCTGGCCCGCATCCTGCGCCTTGACCCGTCGGCTCGCGTGTCGCTGGGAGCCAGCATGTCCGGCGACATCATGG
>JAEMRB010000022.1 GCA_016463555.1 Chloroflexota bacterium | reverse complement strand
TCATTGAATGGCACGGCGGTCGTCATCTGCGAGACGGAATCTGGAATCCCCTTGCCGTAGGCGATGGACGGGTAGTTCTCGCGATCCTTGCCGTCGTACACCGAGAGGCCGATGTCGACCATCACATAGTCGTGGTGGCCGTGATAGCTGCCGAAGATCTTCATCACGCCATCGCGCCCCGTAGCGCCACGGGCGAGGCGGATCGCATCCATGGTGGCCTCGGAGCCAGAGTTCACGAAACGCCAGCGGGGGAGGCCCCAACGCGCTGCGAGGTGCTCAGCAACGATGTAGGTGTCCTCGGTTGGTGCAGCGAAGTGCGAGCCGAGTCGGATGCGCCGATCAACGGCCTCGGTGATGATTGGATGCGCATGCCCTTGCACCATGCTGCCGATGCCGTTGTGCACGTCGAGGTACTGATGCCCATCAACATCCCAAACGTACTGCCCCTGCCCGCGGTCGAGGTAGATCGGCCACGGCGCGCGCTTCTGATAGCTCGACGAGACGCCACCAACGAGTGAGCGCTTGGCGCGGTCGTAGGCGGCTGCTGAACCCTGGGTGCGGCCGTCGAGGCGCTCGGACTCGCGGGCGGTCAGCTCGCGAATGCGGGCAGGGTCAATCTGAACGGTGGGCCCGACGGGTGGCTCCGCGCGATGGGGAGCCGGCGATGAGGTTGGCGTGAGGTGCCGAAGTGGTTCGATTGCCATATCCATCATCCTTCTCTGCGGATTCCGCAGTGCGGACCGCTGTGGGTACGATTCTAGCACCGTAAGGGGGGTAGGGGTGCGGATATCGCAACTCACGAGGGATTTACGCACGAACCGTGCGGGGGCTAGCGGGTGGCGAGACGCTCCGCTGCGGCGATCGCGACCAGGCTCTTGGCGTCAACGATCGCCCCTCGGCGGACCGCCTCGGCCGCCTCAGCAATGGTCAGCCGGACCGCCTCAATCGCCTCATCCTCGTCGGGGGTGCGGGCGCCAGGGCCAGCCTCCGAGAGGCCCAGGGCGAGGTAGAGCTCCATGCGCTCGCTCGTGAATCCTGGGGCGGTGAAGAAGCTCCGAAGGTGACGCCAGGTCGCTGCGCGTAGGCCGGTCTCCTCTTCGAGTTCGCGCTCGGCGGCCAGCTGCGGCTCCTCGGTGACACCGTCATGCAGGTCGAGCGTTCCGGCCGGCACCTCAAGGAGCAGTTGCCCCACTGGAGCGCGGAACTGCCGTACGAAGAGCATCTCGCTCGCCGGCGTAACGGCCGCGTCGCTGGCCGCATCAATGGCAAGGATGGCCACAGCGCCTGGGTGACCAACGATGTAGCGCACGTGCTGATCACCGCCGGTGCGCTGCACCGTCGTTCGCCGCCACTCCATGTACGCCGCCTGCACCACGAGGTCCGAAGAGACGACGACCTCGTTGAGATCGCCAGGCTCAAGGAGCGCGGCGAGGCGCGCACCGAGAGCATCGCCACCAAATCGCATGCGGTACTGCCGATCTAGCGGATTGCGGCGCCGGTGGCCGAGTCGAAGAGGTGCAACTTCTCGAGAGAGAGTCCGAGCTGCACCTTGGTGCCGCGCGGTGTCTTGTGCTCCGAGCCGACAAGGGCAAGCACATCACCACTCTTTGTCGAGAAGTGGAGCAACTCTTGAGCGCCGAGATATTCAACGACGTCAGCGGTGAGTTCAATCTGCGCTGAGCCCTTCTCGGCCTTACCGAACTCAAGGTGCTCTGGTCGGAAGCCGATCGTGACGCTGGTGCGCCCCTCAAGCTCCTTCGCGCGCGCGTCGCTGATCTCAATGGCGATATCACCCGCCGTCACGTGGCGACCATCAACGGTCGCCTCCAGCAGGTTCATGGCTGGCGAGCCGATGAAGCCGGCGACGAAACGATTCACTGGCAGGTCGTACAGGTCCTGTGGTGTGCCGACCTGCTGCAGCTTTCCGTCGCTCATCACCGCGATCCGCGTCCCCATCGTCATCGCCTCAACCTGGTCGTGCGTCACATAGACGACGGTGGTCTTGAGGCGGGCATGCAGGCGCAAGATCTCGGCGCGCGTCTGCACGCGCAGCTGCGCGTCGAGGTTGGAGAGCGGCTCGTCCATCAGGAAGACGGCTGGCTCGCGCACGATCGCGCGCCCGAGGGCGACGCGCTGGCGCTGGCCGCCGGAGAGCTCCTTCGGCTTGCGGGAGAGGAGCTTGGTCAGGTCAAGGATCGCCGCCGCCTCGTTGACGCGGCGCTCGATCTCGCCCTTCTCAATCTTGCGCAGCTTCAGTCCGAAGGCGAGGTTCTCGCGCACGGTCATGTGCGGGTAGAGAGCGTAGCTTTGGAAGACCATGGCGATGTCGCGGTCCTTCGGGGCGATGTCGTTGACGACCTTGTCGCCGATCAGCAGGGTGCCGTCGGTGATCTCCTCGAGCCCGGCGATCATGCGCAGCGAGGTGGTCTTGCCGCAGCCCGAGGGGCCCACGAGCACCATGAACTCGCCATCGTTGATCTCAAGGGAGAGGTTGTCGACGGCGAGGACCTCGCCGTACTTCTTGGAGACACCCTGGAACGTCACCGTAGACATGCGCACCCTCCTCGCTGGCTGGCCCCTCTATGGGGGCATCCCGCCGCGCCGCGAGTCTATCAGCGCGCAGGGGCAATGGCCGAGCTCGGCGCTACTTCTGGGCGACCCCGGTCGGCATCTCCTTGATCTTCCAGACTGGCCCAAAGAGGAGGGGGACGAAGGCGAACGTGCCACCGATCCCGCCAATGATGAGCGCCTCGCGCAGGCCGAGGTTGGTGCCGATGATCCCGCCGAGCAAGGCGCCGATTGGAATGGTGCCCCACACAAACCAGCGCATCGTGGCATTCATGCGCCCAGACATCTCTGGCGGGGTGAGCGCCTGGCGCAAGCTGACCTGGTTGATGTTGTACAGGGTGCCCGACGCAGCGGCAGCGAAGAAGCCACCGCCGATGACGAGTGCGTTCAGTAGATCGTTCCCGGGCTGGCAGAAGGCGAGCACCACCAACATCGGTCCGCCCAACGGGATGGTAAGGACGATGGTTCGGCCGACGCCGATCTTCTTGGAGACTCTGTCGGCCAACACGGCGCTGAGAAGTCCACCAGCCGATCCCAGCGTTGATGCGAAGCCGATGAGCGCCACGGAGAGGCCGAGCACGTTGTAGGCGAAGAGCAGTTCGACGGTTCCGGCAATGCTGCCAAACAGGTTTGACGTTGCGGTGGCGCCGCCAATCGTGCGCAGCGCAGGGTGGCCGAAGACGTAGCGCAGGCCGGCGGCAATGTCGGATCGCAACGAGGCGCGTGGCTTGCTTGCCGCTGGTGCCGCGGCGTCTCTCTGTTCGGTGACGGACTCGTGATGCGGCTTGATTGAGAAGATGAAGAGCGCCGAGAAGAGGTACGAGATGGCATCAATCACCACCGCCGCAGGTGCTCTGACGATGGCGATCAGTGCGCCAGCGAGGCTCGGTCCTAGGAGCCCCGCGGCAGAACGGCTGATCTCGAGCTTGGAGTTCCCCTCAACAAGATCCTCCTTCGGAATCAGTGATGGGAGGTAGGCCTGATAGGCGACATCGAAGAAGACGGTGAGGGTGCCGAGCAGTAGGCCAACGATGACCAACTGCGGAATGGAGAGGACGCCGAGCGCGTACGAGATTGGCAGGGTGAGCAGCAACAAGGCTCGCCCAATGTCGGAAACGATCAGCACGCCACGTCGCGGAAGTCGATCGACGAGTGCGCCAACGAGCAGCCCAAAGACCAGGAAGGGGAGGAAATCGGCGAGGTTGATCAACGCGATCTCCATTGGGCCTGCGTTCAGTAGTTGGATGGCAACAATCGGCATCGCCAGGTGGCTAAAGCTGGAGCCGAAGTGGCTGATGGTCTCGGCAGTCCAGAGGCGGACGAATCCCGGGTCGTTAATCAGGCTGCGACGAGGTGCGGCTGTGGGCACGGGGCGCTCCTCACGTGTGGTGGGGTGGCCAGAGGGAATTGAACCCTCATCTGCGGCTCCACAAACCACGGTCCTAACCATTGAACGATGGCCACCAAGTCAGCCGCCATCTTACCCTGCGGGGAGTGGGGTGGCGCAGGGTAGACTGGGGGTCGGCGCCTTCCCATAAGGGTGGCGCCCGTAGGGAGGGTCAAGATGCAAATTCGACGCACTATGCCTGCCATGGGTCGCATTCCCGCCGCCGAGTACGGCGTGACGCTGGGCGACTTCTTCTTCCCCGTCTTCCTCGGCGAGCGTCTCGGCGCCCGCCTCCAAGGCCTGGCGCTGGCAGTCGTTGGCGCCGCGATCGTGGCCGCCTCCGCCCAGATCGTGATTCCACTCCCTGGCACCCCCGTGCCGATCACCGGGCAGACCTTCGGCGTGCTCCTCGTTGGCGCGGCCCTCGGCGCGCGCCGTGGCCTTGCATCGATGGCCCTCTATCTCGCCCTCGGCATCCTCGGCGCCCCGATCTTCCGCGAGGGGAGCCACGGCATTGAGAAGTTCTTCATCTCCGGTGATGCCGGCCTGCTGCAGTTCGCGCCAACGGGCGGCTACCTCGTCGGCATGCTCTTCGCCGGATGGATCGTTGGGCGACTCGCCGACCTCGGCTGGGATCGCAGCGTGATCGGCACCATCGGCGCCATGGCGATCGGCAGTCTGATCATCTACAGTTTCGGCGTGCCATGGCTTGCCGCCTCAGCAAGTCTTGAGATCGGCGTTGCGATTGAGAAGGGGCTCGCCCCATTCCTGCTCGGCGACGCAATCAAGCTCGGGCTTGCGGCTGCGGTCTTCCCTTCGGCCTGGTGGTACGTAAACCACGGCCGGAGCGACGGTCCACGCTGATCTAACGGCGACGCACCTGATGCGTCGACCCGTTCGCGCCGCGCTCCTCGCCTTCGACCTCGGGAGCACCTCGGTCAAAGCGCTCCTGATCAACGCTGAAACTGGCGCGCCGATCGCTATTGCGCGGCGTACGACCAGTGGCGGAGCAGATCCGCGCGAGCAAGATGCCGACGTCTGGTGGCGCGCGATCTGCGCCGCCTCCCATGAGGTGTTGGCCCTGGCCGCTGCCCAGAGCGCAGAGGCGATCGAGGTTCGCGGAATCGGCGTCGACGGTCACGGCCCATCCCTCGTCCCTGTACGCGCTGATGGGAGCGCCGCTGGGCCAGTCTTGATGTGGCGCGACCGCCGTTCAGCCGACGACGAGGTCGCACTTGAAAAGATCCTCGGACGCGGCGGATGGCTGCTCGGCGAACTGCCGAAGGCGCGCTGGCTCCTCCGTGAGCGCCCTGAGGTCGCCGCCGCGTCAACGTGGCTCCTCTCCTCGTGGGATGCGCTCACGCTGCGACTCTCTGGTGAGGCGGTCAGCGCCTTCTGGGATCCGGCGCGAAGCGTCTCGCCCGCGCAGCGCAGCGCCCTGCTCGCCGCAGGCCTCGATGAGCGCGCACTCCCGCCCGAAGTCTTCCCTGGCACCAGAATCGGCACACTGCTGCCTGGCCCAGCCGCGGAGCTCGGTCTCCCTGCTGGCCTGCCGATCGCGGCAGGGATGAACGATGGACTCGCCGCCGTGATTGGCGCGGGCCTTACTAAACCTGGACTCGGTGTTGATGTGGGTGGCACCGCGGGCGGCGTCGCCGTGGCAACAACCCCAGCAGAGGCCCAGCGCATCACCACCGCACTCCCAGGTCGTCTCTGGGCGGGACCAGCCCCTGCGCCGTTCGGCGACGGGGTGATCCTCGGCGGCGCCTTCGCGGGCACCGGTCGACTCTTGGAGTGGGTCGTTACGGAACTGCTCGCCAGCGATCTAGCGGCGGCGCCAGAGCGCCGCGCTGAACTCTTCCGCGCCGCCGCCGCGCTACCGCTCGGTGCTGATGGACTCATGGCGAAACCGATCTCCAATCTTGGTTGGAGCAGCCCGCGCTCCGCCGATGATGCGTTCGATGGGCGAACCGATCAACACACCGCGGCACATCTGGTGCGCGCCGCGATTGAGGGGGGCGCCCTCGCCGTTGCGCACCTGCTTGCACCGGCCATCGAGGCTGGGCTGCAGATCAGCAAGATGCGACTCTCTGGACCCGCAACGGGTGCGGCGCCGGGGCCGCTCTCTGGCGGTGAGCCTGTCTCCGCGCCACTGATTCAGCTCCGCGCCGATCTCTTCGGTATCCCTGTGGTGGTCGGCCAGAACGCTGAAGCCTCGGGCGCCGGCGCTGCCGCTCTTGCCGGCGTGGCAGCCGGCTCGTTTGCTGGCCTTCGTGAAGCGTCAGAGGCGGTCGCGGCGCCAGCGCAGCGCATTGAGCCAAGTGTCAGCGCGCGCGATCGCGCGCAGGAACTACTCCAGAGATACGGTGCGCTCTCGTCGGCAACGGGGGAGAGCGGCGCGGGCCGCCGCGAAGACTAAGCCTTCCGCTTCGCCTTCGGAGCGGCTTTTGCTGCCGCCCTCGGCTTCGCCGCAGACGTAACCTTCGGAGAGTTCGCAGCCTTAATGGCCTGTGTAATCTCCAAGCGTCCGGCGGCGGTTGTTGCAGCGGCACCATCGGCCAGTGGGAAGTGGCAGGCGACATTCACCGTCACATCGCGCGGCGTGGCGACCAGCCTCGGCTCTTCTGTTGAACACTTCTCTGGGTTGCCGAGCTGTTCACGCAGCCAGCAGCGCGTGCGGAAGCGGCAGCCTGATGGTGGCGAAATCGGCGATGGGATTTCGCCCTCAAGGATGAGGCGATCCTTGACGTCGTGCGCCTCCACCTTTGGCACCGACGAGATTAGCGCCACGGTGTACGGGTGCTGCGGCTTGGTGAAGACGCGATCGACCGGGCCAATCTCGACGATCTTGCCGAGGTACATCACGGCGACGCGGTCCGAGAAGTAGCCGACAACATCGAGGTTGTGGCTGATGAAGAGATAGGTGAGCCCCTTCTCTTTGCGGAGGTCGGTGAGCAGATTGAGCACTTGGCTCTGGATCGAGACGTCGAGTGCTGAGACCGGCTCGTCGAGCACGATGAACTCTGGGTTCACCGCAAGGGCGCGGGCGATGCCGATGCGCTGGCGCTGGCCACCGGAGAACTCGTGCGGATAGCGCGACGCATAGTTCGGATCGAGGCCGACCAGGTCGAGCACCTCGCGCACACGCTTCTCACGGGCGGCCGGGTTGCCGAGCTTGTGGGCGAGGAGGCCCTCCTGGATCTGGTCACCGATCGGGAGGCGCGGGTTCAGCGAGCCGAACGGATCTTGGAAGACGATCTGCATGCGCTTGCGCAACGCCCGGCGCTCAGTGACAGAGAGCTTCTTGATCTCACGCCCATCAAAGCTCACGGTGCCCGCGGTGGTTGGCTGTAGGCCGAGGGCCACTCGGCCGAGCGTGGTCTTGCCAGAGCCTGACTCGCCGACGAGGCTGAGCGTTTCGCCGCGTGCCACTGTGAGGTCGACCCCGTCGACCGCGCGAACGGCGAGAGGCTTGCGAATCAGTGGGATGCCACCGCGCACCTGGAAGTGGCGCTTCACGCCAACGAGCTTCAGGAGTTCGCGCTTCTCTGCAGGCTTGCCACTCATCGTGCCGCCCCCTTCTTGGTCGTTGTGGCGGGGCGCTTCCCTGCGGCGGTGCCGTCAAGCACCTCCTTGGTGCGAATGCAGCGAACGAGGCGACCATCCTTGAGCGGCTCAAGCGGTGGCACGGCGGTGGTACAGGCGTCAATCGCGTAGCGGCAGCGCGGGGCGAAACGGCAGCCCGCTGGGAAGGCATCAGGCGACGGCACCATGCCGGTGATCGTGTTCAGCTTCTTGCCGCGCGCCGCGAATGAGGGGATCGACGTGATGAGGTCTCGCGTGTAGGGGCTCGCCGGCTCGCGCAGCACGCTGGCGGCCTTGCCCGTCTCAACGATCTGGCCGGCGTACATCACGGCGATGCGGTCGGCCGTCTCGGCAACGACGCCAAGGTCGTGGGTGATCAGCAAGAGTGCGGCGCCGCGCTCGGTGGTGGTGCGGCGCAGCAGGTCGAGCACCTGCGCCTGAATGGTGACGTCGAGGGCGGTGGTCGGCTCGTCGGCAATGATCATGGAGGGCTCGCCCGAGAGGGCCATGGCGATCATGGCGCGCTGGCGCATGCCGCCCGAGAGTTGATGTGGGTACTGCTTCGCGCGCTGCTCTGGCTGCGCGATCTCGACCTGCTCGAGATAGCCGATCGCCAACTTGTGCGCATCTTTCCAGCTCAACTTGCGGTGCGCAACGATCACCTCGGCGATCTGCTCGCCAATCGTGGTGACCGGGTTGAGCGCCGAGAGTGGCTCCTGGAAGATCACGCCGATGCCGCCGCCTCGAATTGGGCGCAACTGATCTTCGCTCAGGCCAACGAGCTGGCGCCCCTTGAACTTAACCGAGCCCTCGATGATCGCCTGCTTGCGGCTGAGGAGGGAGACAATCGCCATCGCCGAGACGGTCTTGCCGCAGCCCGACTCGCCAACGATTGCCAGGCACTCTCCAGCGGCGAGATCAAAGGAGACGCCATCAACGACCCGCACTATGCCGCGATGGGTGCGGAATGAGATCGCAAGATCGCGGACACTCAGAAGTGGCGTCGTTGCCTTGCTCATGCTCGCCGCCCCTCGGGCTCAAGGCTCTCGCGCAGCGCATCGCCCACCATGTTGACGGAGAGCGCTGTGAGCACGATGAAGAGTCCGGGGAATCCGACCCACCACCAGTTCCCCTGAAGGAAGAATTGCTGCGAGTTCGAGAGCATGTTCCCCCACGTTGGCGTGAGTGGCGATACGCCGAAGCCAAGGTAGCTAATGAAGGCCTCGCCGATGATCGCGCCACCAACAGCGAACGGGAATGAGACCACGACCGGGCCAATGGCATTCGGCAAGACGTGGCGAAGAGCGATTCGCACAGGTGAGACGCCGAGCGCACGTGCCGCCTCGATAAACTCCATCTCGCGCAGCCCAAGAACCTGCCCGCGCACCAGTCGGGCGGTGCCCATCCAGCCAAATGCCACGAACACGATGATCACCGTCATGAGGCCCGTTCCACCTAGCTCAGAGATGATGCGTGCGCCAACAATGATCACGAAGAGGCTCGGGATGGCAAGGAAGACGTCGACGAGGCGCATCAGGAACCCGTCAAGCTTGCCGCCGAAGTAGCCGGAGATGATTCCGACAAAGGTGCCGATCGTGATTCCGCCAATCGCCGAGATAAATCCGATGAGGAGTGAGCCTCGGCCGCCGTTGACCGTCAACATGAACACATCGAGTTGCAGCTGCGCTGTTTCACCAAAGATGTGCTCAGCGGATGGTGGCCGCCCAAGGAAGACGAACTCACTCGGGTTCGGGATGCTGAAGCGGTCATAGGGTGCGAAGAAGGGTCCCACGATCACAAAGAGGAGCACGAAGCCAAGCATGCGAAGGCCCCACGGCCCCTGTCGCCCAGCAAAGAAGCGGCGGCGCGCCTGTGTCCACGGGCTCTCGGAGGCGCCGGGTGCTTTCGCCTTGACCTTGGATGTGCTCTTGGAACGGGCGACTGTTTCGCTCACAGACGCACGCGTGGATCAAGGATGGCGTAGAGGAGGTCAGCAACGAGATTGCCGATCACGACCATCACAGATCCGATGAGAAGAATCGACATGAGCAGCGGGTAGTCAAGGTTATTGGTGGCCTGCAAGGTGAGGCGGCCAACCCCTGGCCACGAGAAGATGGACTCGGTGATGAGCGCGCCGCCGAAGAGGAAGGGGAGTGCGAGCCCAATGTTGGTGGCAAAGGGCACCAGCGCGGTGCGCAAGGCATGGCGCATGAGCACCCGACCGCGCGTCAGACCCTTGGCGCGTGCGGTGCGCACATGCTCCATCGAGAGTGAGTCAATGACGCTGGCCCGCACATAGCGTGAGTCACCAGAGAAGCTGACGATCACCAGCGTCATCACCGGCAAGATCAGGTGCGCACCAAGATCGAGGAGCGCCGCCGCTGGATTCGCAGAGAAGTACCCCCAATAGAGATCGCTACCGAATGCTGGCGATTCACGCCCATTCACCATGCCATCGACTGGCGTGACGTCGAGCACGATCGCGAAGAGCCACATGATCAAGAATCCGAGTAGGAAGACGGGGAACGTTGAGAGTACGTAGGTGACCGTCGTCACAGAGTTATCGAGACGCCCGCCGTTGTTCACGCCGGTGTAGACGCCAACGAGCACCGCGAGCGTTAACCAGATGACGATCGCGAGACCGGCCAGGATCAGCGTTGGGAGCGCAGCGGCCGCAATGAGATCCGCTACAGACTCGCCATTGAAGTAGGAGTAGCCGAGCTCACCGTGAATGATGCCCGTATAGACCCCAGAGATGGCTGGCGGGAGGAAGCTCGGGAAGCCCGTTGGTCCTACGAGGGCGTCGAGACCATCGGAGTCACGGCGGCAGGCGCCGAGCCAGCGGCAGTACTGGACCGGCACTGGCTTATCGAGCCCGAGAGACTTGAGGTACCCCTCTTTCTGCGCGGCGGTGTACTTCGGGTTGAGCGCATATTTCTGCTCGGGCCCACCTGGGGCGGCGAGGAGAAGGGCGTAGATTAGGACGGTGGATCCAAGCATGATCGTGACGCCGAGCGCGATGCGCTTCAAAGCAAACTTGATCATGTGGCCTCCTCTCTGTCTTCTGCGCGGGCGTTGTTCTAGGTGGGGGGAATCTTAGCGGGATATTGGGGGTGATGGGCAATCGCCGCGGAGCCCCTCTCGGAGCCCCGCGGCGATTGCAGACCGAATTACTTCGGCGAGCCTAACTAGTTCGACGCGAGGTCGAGCTCGTAGGCGTTCCAGATTGGGCCCCAGGCCGCATGCTGGAGGTACCCGCTCACGTTGTTCGACACCAAGACGATGTCGAGCCAGTAGTGCAGCGGGATCGAGACCACGTTTGAGGTCATCAGCCCCTGCACTTCTGCCATGAGCGCATCCTGCTCGACAACGTCGATCGAAGACTTGATTGCCGCAAGCTTCTCGTCGAGTGCAGGAATGTTCACGTACTGGTCGTTGCCGCCACCGTTCTCGTTGGTCTGTGTCGAGTGGTACGAGTCGTACCCGCTCGGCTCAACCGACGTGATGCCGAAGGCATGCAGGGCAACGTCGAACGTGCCATATGCAAGGTTGCACGGCGTGCCGGCTGCAACGTCGGTGCGCTGACCGAAGAGCTGGCCGCTTCCGACCGCGTCAACAATGGCAGTGATGCCGATTGTCTTGAGGTCAGCAGCAAGCAGCTGCAGCTTGGCGCCGCGGGTTGGCTTCAGCGTGGTGCACATGTCGAGGATCGCCTCATCACGGTCACCGTCGCCGTCGACATCCTTGTCGACCGTCCCGTTGTTGTTTGAGTCAGTCCAGCCGCCATCGGCCAGGATCTGTGCAGCCCTGGTCAGGTCGAAGGCCTCTACTTCCTGCTCTTCGTAGAAGAAGAAGGCAGGGAGTTCGAGGTTCGTGGCCACAAAGCCAGTCCCACCCTCAATCTGATCAAGGTAGCGCTCTCGGTCAACTGCGGCCGAGATCGCGCGTCGAAGTTCAATGTCAGAGGCTGGGCAACCACCGCCGCGCGCTGCGCGGTTTGGGAGCACGCCGTCTGGGTCTGCTTCAGCCGGAGCGCCGTCCGAGCAGATCGTCTTCGAGTGGTTTGGTCGCAGGAACTCAACCGTAAAGGCAGGGAACGGGCGCTGCTCGTCGCCAAGATCCTTGGTTGGGGCGAACTGCGAACCGTCGAGGTCGGTGACCATGTCGAGTTCACCGGCACGGAACTTAGCAACGCAGGTCTCTGGCGAACCGCAGACCACGTACTTCACTCGTGCGAGCTTCGACTGGCCTCCGTTACGAGGATCCTTCCAGTATGGGTTTCGAACAACCACGGTTTCAACACCTGGAGTTCGGCTCTCATACTTGAATGCACCGTTCGTTGGAACGTTTGGCAGGTCCTTGGTGCGGTAGCCCGCGCCCAAGAGCATGTCAGTCGACGTGTCGGTGGCAGGATTGCCGCCAACCGTGGTCCCGACGGTGAGCTTGCTGAAGTAGTGCTTTGGCGCGAACGCTGGGCCGTACTTCAGGTTCTGGTAGAGCTCGGAGTAGTGCACGGTCATCTTCTGCCCTTCGCACACGATCTCCTTGATCTCCTTGGTTCCGACCTTTGACACGCCAGTGTTCTTCTCATCGAGAATCCACTCGCGGGCGTACTGGAAGTCGGCGCAGGTGAGATCAACACCATCGGACCACTTCCACGGTCGAAGGTTCCAGGTAACGGTTGCGGCTGCGCCGTCAACGCCTGGAACCTGAATGCCGCCGTTCTCCTTTGTTGGAGCTTCGGTGGCCATCCAAGGCTCAAGCTCAAGCTCCTCATTCAAGCGGAGAAGCCCGTCGCTGGTCATGCCGATGACGTTGCTTGACATCACCGTGCTGTAGAAGAAGGGGTTAAGGCTGTCGACGTCCTGATAGTCACCGATGAGCAACGTTGCTCCGGTAACCGTCGAACTGGTCGAACCGCCGCATGCCCCGGCAACGAGTGCGGCAGCGACCGCAAAGGTTGCGAGTAGCGACCTCTTTCGCATGTGTTTCCTCCTTATCGGCTCCCCCAACAGGTTCGCCGTCAGACTTGAAGCGCGATCTGCGCTTGGCGGAATCCTATCCGATGCGGGGAGGGAAACACCAGAGGGGGAGCACAGGGTGGAGCGCGGCGGCCTGAGGGGATTGTTACGGCTGCAGGCGGCGGGTCTCCCAGGGGCCTTCAGGGGTGGCTCGGAGGTACTCAAATCGGTCGTGGAGGCGGTATTCGCCCCCCTGCCAGAACTCCCACTGGGCAGGGGTGACGCGGTAGCCGCCCCAGTGCGGCGGGAGGGCCGGCAGGGCCTCGGGGGTGGGCGCCTGACTGGCCGCCACCGCGATCAGGGCGGCCTCGAGT
>JAEMRB010000021.1 GCA_016463555.1 Chloroflexota bacterium | reverse complement strand
GGGGATGGCCTTGCCGATATCGCCTCTGGTGAGGCGGTGGTCGAGTTACGCGAAGCGCTCGACGAGATCCTGCGCATCTTGAATCGCCGCGAGGCACTCCGTGGTCGTGTCGGGTCGCGTGATGGCGCCTGAGCGACTCCCGGCGCCAAGCGTCCCTGACGTCATCGCGGCGGCGCTCAAGGTTCTTCCTGACGCGCCCGGTGTCTACCTCTTCTCGGATAGTGCAGGAAAGATTATCTACGTCGGCAAGGCGACGCACCTCACCCAACGCGTTCGCAGCTACTGGCAGGCGGGTGGGGAGCCAGGCGCACACCGCATTCGCGATGCGATTGCAGAGGTTGCCACACTCGACTGGACGGTCACCGACTCCACGAAAGAGGCGCTCCTCCTCGAGGCCACACTGGTGCGGCGGCATCTCCCCAAGTACAACATCCGTCTTCGTGACGATCGCAGCTACCCCTACATTCGCGTCACGGCAGATCCGTATCCACGTGTGGAGCGCACCCGGCGACTCGTGCGCGACGGCTCACGCTACTTCGGCCCATACACCACACCCGGTTCGGTGAATGCTGCCATGGAGGCGATCAAGCGCCTCTTTCAATTTCGTACCTGCGAGATCTCAATCAAGCCGATGGAGCGCGCGCTTGAGCGCCCCTGCCTCCTCTACGACTTGAAGCGCTGCCAGGGCCCCTGCCTTGGCAACATCCCGGTCGCCGACTACCAGCGTGAGATTGACGGCGTGCAACTCTTCCTCGGCGGCCGCTCCCGTGCCGCGATTACCATGCTCACCACACGCATGGAGTCCGCCGCCGAGCGCGAAGCCTTTGAAGACGCCGCGCGCATCCGTGATGCGGTGCTCTCTCTCGAGACAACCTTTGACGAACAGAAGGTGCCGACCTCAGGGCGACCTGACGAGGATGTCCTAGGGATCGCCCGCCACGGGCGCCACATTGCCATCGCCTGTTTCCAGATTCGTGACTCGGCGCTAGTAGGTCGCGATGTTCATCGAGTAGAGGCTGGGGATTCAGGTGACGCAGAGCTCCTCGCAGGCTTTGCTGCGAGCTACTACGCACGTGCAGGGGAGATCCCACCCTCAATTGCGACTGCTGCAGAGCTGAGCGACCCGGAGATCCTTGAGTTCCTCTCCGCGCGTCGCGAGGGTCGCGTTGAGATGCGCGTGCCGCAACGTGGTGATCGGGCGCGCATCATGCGACTGGCTGAGCGCAACGCAGAGGAGTGGCTCATTCGTCGCGAAGCGGAAGAGGACGCCGATCGTGAGCGTGCCGACGCGGCGCTCTCGGCGCTCACCGTCGCGCTCAACCTCGATGCATCGCCGGCGCGTATTGAGTGCGTCGATGTGAGCACTATTCAGGGGGCATTCACCGTCTCGTCGCTGACCGTGGCGCAAGAGGGTCAGTTGGCGCCGAAGGAGTACCGCCGCTTCCGTATCAAGGGGGTGACCGGGCAGGATGACTTCGCGGCACACGCCGAAGCGCTGACGCGCCGCTTCGCCCGATCCGTGGCGGATGGGACGCAACGGAGCGGTGAGGCCGAGTCACGCGCCTGGAGCCTGCCCGACCTTCTCGTCATCGACGGCGGTCGTGGGCAGGTCTCTGCTGCGGCCGCAGTGCTCGACGCTGCGGGCTTGACGATTCCGCTGGTCGGTCTCGCCAAGGAGCGCGAAGAGCTCTGGCCACGCGACGCCTCCACGCCGATTCTTCTCCCCGCCACTGACCCTGGGCTGCGCCTCCTCCAGCGACTTCGCGATGAGGCACATCGGTTTGCGATCGGTTATCACCGCACGCTGCGTAGTCGTGCGGCGACCGCGAGCCGGCTCGACGGCATCCGTGGGCTCGGCCCAACGAAGCGAAAGGCGCTCCTGCGTCGGTTCGGATCAGCGGCGGGGATCGCCGCCGCTCCCGTTGAGGCGCTGACCGAGGTTCCAGGGGTAGATGACGCCCTTGCCGCACGGATCCTATCGGCCCTCGGCGCGGATCGTGGCTGAAAGGGGCTGACGGGCGCCCCTGCTAGGATTCTCCGCAATGCGTAAGTTCACCCCGTACCTGATCCTGGCCACAGCCCTTCTGGCGCTGGCTATTGACCTACTCCCAAATCTGAGTCTCCCCGCGAGTGGGACGACCAGTGGCACACGCCCGATCGAGACCAAGCTCGGTCTCGACCTTCGTGGCGGGCTTCGCGTGGAATATCAGGTGCAGCCCGTTGACGGTGTCAGCGCCACCGCTGCCGATCTCGCCACCATCCGCGACATCATCGAGCGCCGCGTCAACAGCACCGGCGTCTCTGAGCCGCTCGTGCAGACGCAGGGGAGCGACCGCATTGTGGTCGAGCTGCCTGGCGTCACCAATCCTGACTCCATCCGCGCCCTGCTTGGCACAACCGGTCGACTTGATCTTGTGCCACTTCCGCGTGAGGTCTACGGCTTCTTTAACACCGCGACGGGCCAGCCTACCGACGGCGTAAAGCCGGTACCCGGCGAGGGCGAGACGCTCAGCGACACAACCCTGAAGGCGCTCTTCTCTGGTGACCAGATTGAGTCATCAGCGGTGCAGATTGATGAGTCCGGACGGCGCGTTGTCTCGTTCAAGCTGAAGTCGGAGGGCTCAGAGCTCTTCGCCACCTGGACGAAGGCGAACATCGGCTCCTACTTTGCGATCGTTCTTGACGGTGCCGTAAAGTCTGCCCCGTACATTCAGAGTGCAATCACGGGCGGCGAGGCACAGATCTCGGGCCCTGGCGCGGCCGGCTTCGCAGTAGACGAAGCGACGAACCTAGTCACCATCTTGAAGTTCGGCTCCCTCCCGTTCCCGATCGCAGAGATTGGCGTCACCGATGTGAAGGCGACCCTTGGTGCCTCGTTCCTCGGCCAAGCGCTCTTCGCCGGCGCCGTTGGGATCTTGCTCGTCTTCCTCTTCATGCTCTTGCACTACCGCGTAGCCGGTGCCGTCGCTAACGTTGCCCTGATCTTCTACGTGATCATCGTCTTGGCGATCTTCCGACTCGTCCCCGTCACGCTGACACTCGCCGGCATCGCTGGCTTTGTCCTCTCCATCGGCATGGCGGTGGATGCGAACATCCTGATCTTTGAGCGCACCAAAGAGGAGTTGCGTATTGGGAAGGGGATCGCCCCTGCAGTGGAGGCTGGATTCAGCCGAGCCTGGAACTCCATCCTCGATTCAAACGTCTCGAGCTTGATCACCGCGTTCATCCTCTTCTACTTCGGCTCGTCAACGATTAAGGGCTTCGCGCTAGTGCTCATCATCGGCGTGCTCTGCTCGCTCTTCACCGCCGTCACGGTGACGCGCCTGATCTTGCGCGCTGTAATCGCGCGTAAGCGCTTCTCCTCGCCGTACCTCTACGGAGTGGCGAAGGGTGACCTCGACGCACTCGATCGGGGGGCCATCAATGGATAAGATCATTGCGCGCAAGCGCTGGTTCTTCGTCTTCTCGATTCTTATCACTATCCCTGGCCTGCTCTTTACGCTGGCGACCCCCTTCTCGGGCGGCTCGATTGGGCTGAAGTTCTCCATCGACTACACGGGCGGCACCATCTGGGAGTTCCGACCAGAGAGCCCAGCCGATCCACTGGTAGTGCAGGCGGCAGTCGCCAGCGCCGGCCACGAAGAGGCGACGGTCACCGAAGCTGGAACCGGCTTTCTGATTGTGCGCACGAAGCCACTCGACCTACAGGCTGGCCAAGATCAGATTGATAACGCGGGTGCTGAACTCCAGGCCATTCGCGCAGCGGTGGTTGCCGCGATCGGACCGATCGCGGAAGAGGGTTCGGTCTCTACGGTTGGCCCCGTGATCAGCCAAGACCTGACGCAGCAGGCGCTCCTTCTCGTTGTGCTCGGCTCGATTGGCATCGTGCTCTGGATGACCTACCGCTTCCGCAACCTTCGGTTCGGCATGGCAGCTCTCGCGGCGCTCCTCCACGACGTCATCGTCACGGTGGGCTTCTTCGCGATCGCCGGCACCATTGCGGGGATTGAGATCGATGCCCTCTTTGTGACCGCCATGCTCACGATCATCGGCTTCTCGGTGCACGACACGATTGTGGTGTTTGACCGTATCCGCGAGAACCTCGTGCGCCACGCAGGTGCTCCATTCGGCGATATCGTCAACCACTCGATCGTGCAGACGCTGGGTCGGTCGTTCAACACCACGGCAACTGTGCTGATTACGCTGCTCACCCTGCTCGTCTTCGCGGGTGGTTCAATTCGTACGTTTGTGCTCATCCTTTTCGTTGGCATCCTGTCGGGAACGTACTCTTCAATCTTTTTCGCCAGCCCACTTCTAGTTTGGTGGGAGGAGCGCGCTCAGGCGCGCAAGGCGGCAGCGGCTCGAACCCGCACGGCGTAGGGTGCCAGCGCGGGCCTGGCGCCTTGAGCCGGTCGCGACCCTTCATCCTGCCGCCGACGGCGAACTCCAGGCGAGCGCAGAGCTCCTGCAACTCTTCGCAGACCTGCTGATCCCCAAGAACCTGCACCTCTCGCTTGCGACACTCCTCCATAGTCGCGGCTTGGCTGATCCGAACCGCGCGCGCCAATTCCTCGACCGCAACGATCGCACCCTGCACGATCCGCACCTCCTCCCCGATGCGACCGGCCTCATCGCGCGCCTTCGTGCCGCCGGTGCAGAGGGGGAGCCCATCCTTGTAGTTGGCGACTTTGATGCTGACGGAATCACTGGGGCGGCGATCATGATTCGAGCACTCCGCGCTATTGGTGCAATCGCCGAGGGCTACATTCCGCAACGTGACGGCGATGGCCACGGCATCCCCGAGGGGGCAATCGCCGCCGCGCTCGAAGATGGCGTTGAGCTGATCCTCGCAGTCGACTGCGGCACCGCCGATCGTGCACGCGTGGCCGAGGCGTTGGAGGCAGGGATTCTCGTTGGGATCATCGATCACCACGCTGTGCCGCCTGAGCCGGCGCAGGCGGCCTGGTTGGTAAATCCGAATCGACCTGATTCGGTCTATCCGTTCCCACATTTAGCGGGGAGTGGGCTCGCCTTCAAGATTGCTCAAGGAGTACTTGCCGATCACCCGCAACGCCGTGAGCTCTTGGCAGAACTCTCCGTGCTCGCCATGGTTGGTGGCATCGCGGACATGGTCCCGGTGGCCAATGAGTTCAGAGTGATTGTGCGCTCCGCGTTGAAGGTGATGAATGGTGCTGGCACGATGCCTGTCGGGATCACAGCGCTCCTTCGTGCGGCGGGCGCAGAGGCACCTTATCGCGCAGAGGTTTCCGGCTTCACGATCTCGCCACGCATCAATGCTGCGGGGCGCATCGGCGACGCCGCTCCAGCCCTGGCGCTACTCACGACCGATGATCCCGCCGAGGCTGCTGAACTAGCGGCGTTGTTGGAGGGGATCAACCTCGAACGGAAAGAGTTGACGAAGGTTGCAATTGATGAGGCGCGAGCACTCCTCGGACTCGTACCGGGATCGGAACGCGATGAGGCTCGTGCCTTTCTCGGAGATGGGCTCGTCGCGGTGCGTGGCCCATGGTCGGTTGGGCTTATCGGTTTGATCGCTGGTCGTCTCAGCGAAGAGACGGGGCGACCAGCACTTGTGGCGCACGATGATGGGAGTGGGGCACCGCTGCGTGCCTCGGTGCGCGCGCCGAAGGGCTTCGCTGTTGCCGCGGCACTGCAAGAGGCGAGTGACGCCCTGATTCGCCACGGTGGACACGATGGTGCCGGCGGCTGTTCGTTTGTGGCCGACGTATGGGGGAGCCTGCTCCCTCGGCTCAGTGCCACCTGCGCAGGGCAGGCGAAGGCGCGCACGCCAGAGCTGGCCGTTGACCTCGCGGCGCCCATCGGCAGTCGCACCCCAATCGACCTGGCCGCGCTCGCGGATCACCTCGCGCCAACAGGGATGGGGAACCCGGAGCCCACCTTCCTCCTGCGTGACATCCCACTCACCGCGGTGCGCCTGGTGGGGGATGGCCGCCACGCACGGCTGACGCTCTCGCTGGACGGCCTTGCAGTCGAGGCGATGGCATTCGGTCGGCCTGATGCCGACCAGCTTGCGGGGAGCTCTATCGATCTTGTCGTACGAACAGCCCAACGGACCTATCGTGGTTCGGCACGGATTGAGGTGCACGTTGTAGATTTTCGGCCCGCCGTGCTGGGGGAGAGCGCATGAGTGAGAAACGATCGCTTCGACCACTGCCGCGCACAGGCCGAGCTGCACCGCAGCCATTCCATGGCGCAAAGCCTCCAACGAATCGCGACCTGATGAGCAGAGATGGTGCCCAGCGTCGATCGTTCAGCCCAGCCCCGATCATCGCGGCCCTCCTGCTCGTGCTGCTCGCAGCGGGGAGCCTCGTCAGCCTATCGCTGAGTACCCCCGCCCCCTCAGGTAATCCCAATAGCGGGCCTGAGGTGACAGAGGGCGTCACCGTTGTCGGAACGATTGCCTTCGGACGTGGCGGCTCGATCTGGAGCGTGAGCGGAGCTGGACTACGTCAGCTGACCACCGCGACCTCCGATTCCGACCTCGCCTGGAGCACCGACGGCGTCTGGCTCTATGCCATCCGACACCGCACAGAGACTGGCGGCCGTCTTCTCGGGAGTGGCAGTGTGCAGAAATATGAGATGAGCGTTCCCACCCTTCTCCGCCTCTCGGCATATGGTGGCGGCGAAGAGGTGATCCGTGATGGTCTGATCCTCGGATCGCGACCTGCGCTCAACTGGTCCGGCTTCATGTACGGTCCGGCCCTTGCCAGCGATGGTCGCATCGCCGTCGCAACGGATTACCGTGGTAGTAGCGTCGGCACGGATGTCGTCGTTCGTATTCTGAGCAGTGACGGTTCCGCAATATCAACGCCGTCTCTTCCGTATGTTGCACCGTTCGGCCACCAGGATCCCGTCTGGAGTCCCGATGGCAGCGCCATCTACTACGTGCAGAACGGTCTCTCGGAAGGCACCTCGTCGTCGCGAATCATTCGCTACAACATTGCCAAGAAGAGCACGACGCGAATCGGCGAGAAGGGGCTCGTGCAGCCAGCAATTAGTCCCGATGGTCGGTGGATCGCCGCAACGCGCATTTCGACTCGTGGCACTGATGTGGTGATCATGAACGCAGCCACTGGTGAGGTCGTGCTTGAGATCACGCGCACTGGCAAGTCGTGGGCCCCAGCCTGGTCACCGACGGGCGCGCAGATCGCCTACCTCTCTGCAAACGGGAGCCTAGCGAGTCTCAATCTCGCCTCATTCAGCGTTGCTCCATCAGGTATTCCCAATCCACCAGTGATCCTGAGCCCCCTCCGCGACCCAGTTGATCCAAATGTGCGGCCGGCGTGGGGGAGCTTGAATACGGCGCCAGTAACGGAGAGCCCAGCGCCATGAGTCGATATCTCGACCTACTCGGCGCATCTACGGCTCGAGTGGGCTCGCTCCTCTGTGTCGGCATTGATCCGGTCCCCGCAGCACTCCCCGTGACATTTCGCGAATCGCATGCCGGTATCGAGCGGTGGATTGACACGCTCATTGCTGCGACCGCCCCACATGCCGCCGCATTCAAGATGAACCTTGCCTACTTTGAGGCGCTCGGCAGCGAGGGGATGCGACTGGCCGAACACGTGCGACGGCAGATTCCAGCGGAGATTCCACTCATCGTCGATGCAAAGCGTGGTGACATTGGGGCGACGGTAACCGCCCAAGGAGTCGCCCTCTTCGACGTGCTTGGCGCTGATGCGGTGACGGCGAATCCGTATCTGGGCATCGGCGCGCTGGCCCCCCTTCTCGACCGCACAGACAGGTTCACCTACCTCCTCTGTCGCACATCGAATCCCGAATCGGGTGAGCTGCAGAACCTCCAGGTTGGTGCCAGCGATGCGGACCCAGAGGAGACGCTCGCAGAGCGAGTCGCGCGACTCGCGGGGCGTCGTGCAGAGGGGCTGGCTGGACGCATCGGCCTAGTCGTCGGTGCTACCGATGCCGCAGCACTCCGCCAGGTCCGAGCGGCGGCCCCCGGTCTCCCCTTTCTCGTCCCTGGGGTAGGGGCGCAGGGGGGTGCGGCCAGCGCAGTGATCGCCGATGGGGGCGCTACGGCCGCCCCTGGGAGCGGGGTGGTCGGGAGGGGGCTGCTCGTGAATGTGGGGCGCGGGATCAGCGACGCTGGAGCGACCGACGAGCGGGTGGCAGAGGCGCTGGGCGCTGCAGCAGCGGAGTGGGGGCGTCGCCTCGCTATACTCGCCTCCTAAGGGCGCTAGCCCACTACGAGGAGGTATTCAATGCCAAACGTCGGACCATTTGAACTGATCCTGATCCTCGCCGTCGTGCTCTTGGTCTTCGGGCCAGGGAAGCTTCCAGAGATTGGCAAGGCCGTGGGCAACTCGTTCCGCGAGTTCAAGGATGCAACCTCAGGTACCTCCTCTGCACCAGCCAAGCCGCGTGCCAAGAAGCCGGCGAAGCGCGCCACAACGTCGCGCTCAAAGCGAAAGGCGTAACGTCGGTTCGAGCCAATTATGCCTCGCTCCAGTCAGTTAATCGACGCACCAGCGCCGCTCGTCCATCACCTTAAGGAGCTACGCCGACGTGTCGGCATCGCCCTCGCCGCAGTGGTGGTTGGAGGCATCGTTACCTTTGCCTGGGCTGACACCCTCATCGCGCTGCTGCGCACACCACTCAACGACACCCCGCTCTATTTCGTGGGCGTCGGTGACGCGTTCGGAATTCGCATGCAACTCAGCCTCATTGGAGGCGTGGCGCTGGCGATGCCGGTCTGGCTCTGGCAGGCATGGGCGTTCATTCGACCAGGCCTAACAGACTCGGAGCGTCGCGCAGCGCGGCCTTGGATTCCGCTCGCGCTCCTGCTCTTTGTCGTTGGCGTTGCAGTCGCCTGGGTCGTCTTGCCGTTTGCGGTGAGCTTCCTCCTCTCCTTTGCGACCGACGATCTCACCCCACTCATTGCCGCTGATCGCTACTTCGGATTTGTCGGCTCACTCATGCTGGTGTTCGGGCTGGCGACGGAGTATCCGATCCTTCTCGTCTTCCTCTCGCGCGTTGGGGTCGTCACGTCAGCCAAGCTCCGACGCTGGCGACGAAACGCGCTGGTCATCGCCGTTATTGTCGGCGCGTTTGCCACGCCGGGAACAGATCTGATCAGCCCGATTGTGCTTGGAGTGGTGCTCTACCTCCTCTACGAACTCTCAATCTGGCTCGTTCGGGCAGGGGGGCGCTAGTGGCGACCGCCGTCGTGCCACACAAGATCGTGTTGCTTACGGGGCTGTCGGGCGCTGGGAAGAGCACCGCAACGAAGTCGCTAGAAGATGTCGGATTCCGCACGATCGACAATATGCCGAATGATTTAATCCCCGCGCTCCTTGAGAAGATTCGACTCCAGCCTGAGCGGTTCGCGCGCCTCTGCCTCGTGATTGATGCCCGCGATGGTGATCCGCGATCTACCATTGATGCGGTCCGGAGTGCGAGCGCGGCAATTGGCCTCGAGAGTCGTGTGATCTACCTCGATTCACGCGACGATGTGCTCATTCGTCGATTTAGTGAGACGCGGCACCGCCATCCACTCGGTGGGCCAATTGATGCGCCGAGCAACGTTGCTGGAGCCATCCGAGCAGAGAGGGACCTGCTCAGCGCTTCACGCGAGATTTCCGATGCCGTGATTGATACGAGCGACCTCTCCGCTCGTGAGTTGCGCGATCGGCTGGTGCAAGAGGCGTTAGGTAGCGACGCCTCGATCTCTATTCACCTCACCAGTTTCGGCTACAAGCACGGGATCCCTCTTGATTCAGATCTGCTCTTCGACGTGCGATCGGCGGCGAATCCGCACTGGGTCCCAGAGTTGCGACCGAAGGATGGTCGTGACGGCGAGGTCGCCGCCTACGTGCTGAACGATCCGGTCGGGGCTTCAATTGAGGCGGCAATCGCGGCGTTCGCCGTCGCCACCCTCAAGACCTACCTTGGCGATGGTCGTGGTCGTCTGAGCATCGCGATCGGCTGCACGGGCGGCCGCCACCGTTCAGTGGCGATCAGCGAGTCGTTGGCTACGAAACTGCGGGCGCAGGCTGGAGCGCACACGGTCCATGTTCACCACCGCGATGTGGAGCGCACCTAAGCGGTGAGTCGAGTCGGCTGGCTGAAGCCTGGTCTCGGGGTAAAGCGCTGGCTGCTCTTGGCCTTTCTCGGTGCGGGGACGATTGCGCTCGGTGCCCTGAGCGGGATCCGCGCACTCGCCACTGGGGCGCAGCTCCCAGATCCACTCGTCCAAATCGCTGAAGCGGTCGCCCTGCGCGATCTCGATCCGATGGTTCGCGCCGCCGTTGCGGCCGGCTTTGGGCTGCTTCTGGTGGGGGTTGGGCTGAGTGGGCTGGCACGGGCGGCGATCCTGCCGTACCGCACAGATCGACCGGGGGTCTCCCTCCTTGAGCTCCTCGAGCGCCGTCGTCGGCTGGCGCGTGGGCGTCGCGTGGTGGTGCTTGGCGGCGGTACGGGGCTAGCGACTGCTCTTCGTGGCCTGAAGCTTGAGACCGCGCATCTCACCGCGATCGTTTCGATGGGAGATGACGGGGGATCCTCGGGCGTGCTGCGAGAGCAACTTGGGATTCCGCCCGTGGGCGACCTACGGAACTGCCTCGTCGCACTCTCGGACTCGGAGTCGACAGCGGCCGATCTTCTGCGCTTTCGACTCCCTGCTGAGCCTGGCGCAGCACGCGGGCACGCCATTGGCAATCTCTTGCTCGCCGCTGCGATCCACCAAGAGGGGGGAGACCTTGAGCGTGGTGTTGCGCGCGTGCATCGCATTCTCAATGTTCGGGGAGAGGTGATTCCGGGAACCACGGTTGCGTTGGAGCTAATCGGCACAACGGCGGGCGGTACAGCCGTGCGCGGTCAGGCCCAACTGGCACGCACACGCCACATTGACCGCATGCGCATTGCGCCTGAGAGCGTACGAGCAACACCGTCGGCGCTGGCTGCGATTCAGCAGGCTGACCTGATCGTGCTCGGCCCAGGCTCTCTCTACACCAGCGTGATCCCACATCTACTCGTTCCAGAAATTCTTGCAGCGCTACAGGCACGGCGCGCGCCGCTGGTCTGGGTCGCGAACGTTGACGAGCAAGAGGGGGAGACTGAGGGGATGGATCTTGATGCCCATCTTGCAGCACTCGAGGCGCATGGGGCGTCGGGCCTCATTGACGGCATCCTCGCCACCTCTGCAAGCTCGCGCCGCGCTGGAGCGGTCGGCGGCGTGCCAATCGCGCCAACGCTGCACCACACCACCGATGCGGAGGGCCGTAAGCGCCCGCCACTCTTCGTTCGCGACATTGCCTCCCGGCGAACGCCGCACCTGCATGAGCCGAACCTCCTCTCTCGCGCGCTCTTACGCCTCCCACTGCGCGAGCCTCGACGCACACGATGAGTCGGGGAGAGGCGGACCTCGTCGCCTCAATCCGTCATGAGCTCGCGGCAATCCGACCAGCCCGCACCTGCTGCATTCAGGCGGAGCTCGCCGCACTTGGAGATTCAGGCCGTCGCGTTGACGTCTCCCTGGCACGAGCGGTGCACGAGCTCGGCACGGAGCTCTCTCAGCGTGGAGCGGCGAGGGCCTGGGTAGGATCGCCACGGAGCCAGGCTGAAGGTTGCGCCGCCGACTTGGGCTCTGCGCGATCGGCGCAGCACTGTCGACTCGCACTGCTGCGCGGTCGGCTCCTTGCGAGGGGATCCCTCTCACTCGCTTCAGGGAGTGTGCACCTTGAGATCAACGTCTCCTCCGCAGAGGCGACGCACCTTGCTCGACTGACAGAGCTAGATCAGCTTGGCGGACATCGGCGCGAGCGACGTGGCAAGGGACTGCTCGTATGGAAGGGTCGCGATGTGCTCATTGATCTGTTGCGGCGACTCGGTGCAACTGCCGCAGTGGCCGAGATGGAGGCCCGCAGCGTCGGCCGAGAGGTTCGCGGAAGCTTGAATCGCAGCGTGAATGCTGAGACCGCAAACCTCACGCGTGCGGTGCATGCTGGGATACGGCAGGCGCGAGCCTGTACCGTGGCGTTAGAGGAGGAGCTTCTGCAGGCTGACGGTCTGCACGCACGGGTCGCCCGCGCTCGATCGGCAGCCCCCGACGCAACCCTTGCCGAGCTTGCCGCCGACCTTGAGCTGGCGCGCTCCACGGTGCAGCGCGCACTCGCCGAGATTGAGCGTCGTGTCAGTGCGGCGCAGGTAGGCCGCCACTCAGCGGGGCAACCTCTGCGATGATTCACACATGAGCAGCCGGCAGATCACGATCATTGCGAACTGGAAGGCGAACCTTCCGCCGAGCGAAGAGGTCGCGCTCGCCAAGGAGATTGCCGAAGGGGTAGGGGGCGCACTGCAGGCCACGGGGAGCCCCTCGAGCTTGCGAGTACTTCTTGCACCGAGTGCGCTCGGACTCGTCCCTGTCGCCTCGTTGCTCCGAAGGGAGTACCCCCAGGCCGGAATAGAGGTCGCCGCACAGGACTCCTCACTCAGCAGCGCCGGGGCATTCACCGGCGAGATCCCCGCAGTTCATCTCGTCGGGATCGCCCCTGCCGTTATCGTCGGCCACTCGGAGCGCCGTCGGGATCACGGCGAGAGCGACGAGGTCGTTGGCGGGAAGCTCGCACGGGTTGTGGCGGCGGGGCTGGCACCCGTCCTCTGCCTTGGTGACGACCTCCCTGAGGCTGAGATCGCAACACGCGTTGCCTCTGTGCAGGCCCAATGTGCGGCGGCCTTTGCTGCCGCAGAGTCGGGACGGGCGATGGTAGATGACAGGATCGCAGGATCGATGGGCGCACCCTGGACCGTTGCCGTAGCACTGGGGGCACGTCTTGCAGGTGGCGTGTACTTGTTCGCTTGACCACTGGAGAGAGGTGAGAACTCTCGGCGCACGCCACTGTATTTGTCC
>JAEMRB010000020.1:10896-12970 GCA_016463555.1 Chloroflexota bacterium | reverse complement strand
TCTTTGAGGCGGCGCGCGCGCTCCTTGAGAAGACGGCGCGCGGCAGCGCCTATCGACTCATCGGCGTCTCAACCTCCGATCTAGGGGAGGAGGAGCAGCTCGCACTCTTTGACGGCGCGGCCCAGGCACGCGAGCGCACCATCACGGCGGCCGCCGACACCATGCGCCGCAAGTACGGCGAAGATGCGATTACGCGAGCACGGCTGCTGGAGGAGACCGAGGAGTAGACCGGCCGCCGTGCCACCCACTTGACACGGTTCCGAACAGGCGTTCTAATACCCCTATGACCCGACATGATCAGGACCGCAAGACGAGGATCCTCCAGGCGATCGCCGAGGGGATCCGCCGTTCAGGCACGCCGCCGACCGTGCGAGAGATCGCCGATCTGGTCGGCCTCGCCGCCCCCTCCGCCGTCCATCACCACCTCGAAACCCTCGAGCAGGAGGGGCTGATTGAGCGTGGTGCCGGCCTCTCGCGCTCCGTGCGCCTCACCGCCCGCGGCCGCTCCCTCCTCGAGATCGACAGCGAGCTTGAGACGACCAACCTGCCGATGGCCGCCCGCGAGCTGGTCGTGGTGGGGCAGATCGCCGCCGGTGGACCGATCGAGGCCTACGAGGAGCGCTCCGAGACGGTCGCCGTCCCTGAGTTCATGTCGACCCCCGACTCTTACCTACTGAAGATTCGCGGCGACTCCATGATCGACGCCCAGATCGCCGATGGTGACTACGTCGTGATCAAGCCGAGCAAGGTGGCCGCCGATGGCGACATCGTGGTCGCCCAGGTCGAAGAGAACGAGGTGACGCTGAAGCAGCTCTTCCGCGAGACCGGTCGGGTTCGCCTGCAGCCCGCCAACAAGGCGTACAAGCCGATGTACTACCCGAGCGTGAACGTGCAGGGTGTGCTCGTCGGCGTTCTTCGCCGAGTTCACTAGCCTCAACTTCGGCGCCGGGCGCCGACTTATCCACAGCCGAAGGGGCCCGATCCCCTCTTCGTGGAGAGATTGGGGCAAGTTTGTGGGCATCCATCTAGAGCGTCAACGGCGCGACTGAGAGAATACGACCATGTCAATCCAACTCCCACCACAGTCCTCCGAGGCCGAAGAGTCCGTACTCGGCGCCATCCTGATTGACGGCGACGCGATTATCGAAGTCTCCGAAACGCTCAAGGCGTCGGACTTCTACAAGCCGGCGAACAGCAAGGTCTACGCCGCTGTCCTCTCGCTCTACGAGCTGCGCCAACCGATCGACATCCTCACGGTTTCCGAAGAGCTTGAGCGTCGCGGCCAGATTGAAGAGATCGGCGGACGTGCAGCACTCGCCGATCTCTGCGACCGCACACCAACGGCGGTGCACGCCAAGCAGTACGCAAAGATTGTGGAGCGCAAAGCGGTACTTCGTGGACTGATCAGCGCCGCGGGCCGCATTGCATCGATCGGCTACGAAGATCCCGCCGATGCCATTGAGGCAATCGACCGCGCCGAGTCGGAACTCTTTGCAATCAGCGAACGACGAACCGTGTCGGGCTTTACCTCCATTGAAACGTTGCTGAGTGAGGCATATGACCGACTCGACCATTTGCACCAGAACCGCGGGCAGCTGATGGGGCTACGCACCGGCTTCACTGATATTGACAGCAATACGCAAGGACTACAGGCCTCCGACTTCATCGTGCTCGCAGCGCGGCCATCGGTTGGTAAGACCTCGCTCGCGCTGAACATTGCCGAGTACGCCGCAGTGCGTGAAGGAAAATCGGTTGGCGTCTTCTCGCTTGAAATGAGCAAGGAGCAGTTGGTGCTGCGTCTACTTTCGAGCGTTACCCAGATTAACTCGTTCAAGTTGCGCAGCGGTTTCCTCGGCGAGATGGACTTCCCGAAGATTGCTAGCGCAATGGAGACCCTCTCGCGCGCAAAGATCTTCATTGACGACACCGCGAGCATTTCGGTGATGGAGCTGCGCACGAAGGCGCGGCGACTCAAGATGGAGCACGGGCTTGATCTACTCATCGTGGACTACCTGCAACTGATGCAGCCAGGCTCTTCGGGGCGTGAATCCAATCGCGTGCAAGAGGTCTCCGA
>JAEMRB010000020.1:0-10796 GCA_016463555.1 Chloroflexota bacterium | reverse complement strand
AACGGCCCAACCGGTACAGGGCAGCTCTACTTCATGAAAGAGCAGACGCGCTTCGTTAACTTGGTTCGCGAGCGCAACGATGGCGCACAGGGCGGAGGCGACAGCGAGCCAGTAATGTAGCGACATGAACCTCATGTTGCTCCGACCTGGAATGCGCCGCGCCTCGTATCTCTACCTCATGGTTGGCATCATGCAGGCCTTCTATCTCCCCTTCACCTCAATTGTCTTCCGCGATCGCGGCGTCTCTTTCGAGGCGATCGGGCTCGTGGGCGCGATTAACTCGATCCTTGCGCTTGCTGCGGCGCCCATCTGGGGACACCTTGGCGACGCGACCCTCGGCCGCGTCGCAGCATTCCGCATCGCGATCTTCGCCACCGCCATCGGGGTGTTTGCATTTGCGGCTGGCCCAGTTGCCGGCATTCCTGGTTCAATGCTCGCCGCCTTCGCGGGCGCGGGGATTGTGCCGCTCCTCGACGCCATCGGCATGGAGCGGCTCGCTGAGGTGAAGGGGAACTGGGGAACGTTGCGCGCTGTCACGAGCGCTAGCTACGCCGCAACCGGCCTGGTTAGCGGCGTTCTTGTGGTTGCTGGCGGCGCATTTCTTGTTGGGCCACTCTATGCAGCAGGGGCACTGATCGTTCTTGTGGGGACCCTTGGTCTTCGCGTTACACACCGACGCCATCGCGTTGTGAGCGAAGACGAACTTGAGGCAGAGCGCAGTGAGCTTGCGGGCGGTAACGCAGAGATTGCAGTCGCTGGTGATTGGCGAGATCGATTCGGTACGGTGAGCTTAGCGTTCGCACAGTCACCAAAACTTCTCTCGTTTCTCCTCTTGAGTCTCTTGGTCAACCTTGGTGCTGGCATCTTCTACTCTTACGGTGCGCTGCGCATTCAAGAGGTTGGGGGGAACGCTGCGATGGTGACACTCAGCGCAGCGATCTCTGCAGCCGTCGAAATCCCATTCTTTCTGATTGGCGGCGCCGTTGCACTTCGCTTTGGCATGCGCGCCGTCTATTCCATCGGTCTGGTTGCCCTTGGGCTCTGCTGTTTCGGCTACGCCTTCGATTTTTCGCCGTTCGCGCTTAGCATCATGCGCGGCCTCGTTGGTGTTGGATATGCCTGCACGCTCCTCGGGAGCGTGTTGACGGTACGTGCGATTGTCCCACTGCAGCTGCAGGCAACTGGGCAGGCGCTCTTCCAGGCGGTGTCGTTCGGCCTTGCCATCTCTGTCTCTTCGATTGTTGGCGGAGTGGTCTATGGCGAGATCGGCGCGTTCCCGGTCTTCGTACTTGGTGGAGCCATTCTGATCGGATCAGTACCGTTCGCCTGGCGAATCTTGCGCGTAGATGGAGCGCCAACGACTATTTAGTTCCTTCTGCCGCACGGATGCGCGCGGCCACCTTGCCGAGATGGCGGCGGAACTCAATTGAGGCCTGATCGGGCCCAGCAATGTGCAGCTCTGCAGAGAGATCAACCGGCAACGCTTCTGGGCGTTGCGACTCGGTGATCGGCTGATCTTGATCAAGAATCAGTCGCTGGAAGTCTGCAAGTTCCGTGTCGTCTGATGGATCAAGGCGATAGCTTCGTGCGTTCCAGGTGAATGTTCTCGTCTCTTTTGCTGAGAGCGGCGACGCGGCCATAAAGAGAACGAAGCGGTTCCCCTCGGGGAGCTGTTGATCAAGGGTGACGGAGTAGGGCAGGTGCACCGTGTACGTCGTTGGATCACGTTGCACCTTCGCGCCCGGCGCGCCATCGCCCTTCACGCTGGTCTGCGGCTCTTCAAGTGCGATCTGGAAGCTGATCGTTGTCTCGCTGCTCTCCACCACATGGTCGGGGCTGAGCGGCTTAGCGCGGTCGCCGAGGATCCCCTCGTGCACCCAGGGGAAGTGACTGAAGTCGATGAAGTTCTCGATGCGCCGCGCGGGCGAGCACTTCCAGTCGTAGGTGGTGATCGGAATGGTGCGCAGTGAGGGATCGCCCCACCATGGCGCCTCAGGGAGCGGATAGAGCGGCGCCGGATGCTCCCAGCCGCCAGGGCCTGGCTCGAGTAGCACCCAGACAAGACCGAGATGCTCGGTGGCGGCGTAGCGCTCAATGCGTGCGCGGCGTGGGATTGCGCGGCCGTGAACGGCAGGGATGCGCTTCACCTCACCGCTCTGACCGTAGCTCCACCCGTGATACGGACAGACCAGGCAGGCCTCCCCCGTGGCTGGGCTCCCGTCGGGGGCTGGGCTTGTGCCCGGGTCAACCCAGCCGAGCGAGAGGGCGGTGCCGCGATGGACGCAGAGGTCGGGGAAGGCGGCAACCGTGTCGCCCAGTCGGGCGACGACCAGCGTCTCGCCTGAGAGGCGGATCGGGAGTGGTCGGTCGGTCAGCTCGCCGCTCTGGCAGACGGGCATCCATGCCGAGCGGAGCGCCTGGTCGAGGGCCACCTCGCCGGCGGCATCAAGGTCGTTGGGGCCCGCCTCGCCCGGAAGCGCCGCCTCGCCGAGGCCGCTCATCGCTGGCCGAAGATCTCCATCATCAGCGCAATGAAGCGCGGGGCGTTGGCGTCGAAGGCGACGTCGGCGTTCGGCTCCTTGCCGCCGCGATGGTGCGTATCCACGACAGTACGCCCAAGGGTTAGCGTGCCCGTGGTCTCCACCGCAACGTGGCAACGCTTCGTGGTGATGATGTCTGGCTCCACCAGTGCCGCAACGCAGAGCGCGTCGTGCACCGGCGCCGACTCTGGAACATCCATCTTCTGGCTGCTCTCGTAACTGCCGATGCGTCGCTTGATCACCGTCTCGGTCGCCATGCCTGCAGGCGTGCCGAGGGCACCGAATGCCGCGCACTCTTTCGCGGTGACGAGCGCCTTGTGCGTTGCATCGAGCGGCACCATCAACACATCCTTGAAGCCCGCCTCAAAGACGCTCGCGGCCGCCTCGGCGTCTGCCCAGATGTTGAACTCCGCCGAAGCGGAAATGTTCGGCACCTCGTGCCCGCCGCCCATGATGATCAGCTTCGGCACCCACTCGGCGAAGCGCGGCTCTAGCGCAACGGCTGCGGCAATGTTGGTGAGTGGCCCAATTGGCATCAGCGTGATTGGCTGCGTCGCGTTGCGGTACGTCTCGATCAAGTACTCCACAGCGCGCTCAGAGGCTGGCTTGCTCGCGCTGCGCGGAATGTCGAGATAGGTGCCGTGTGGGTCCTGCACGCTATCGGTTTTGAAGAATCGCTCCGACGGCATCGCCTTGCGCACCAGTGGTCGCGGGAATCCGGCGTGCACGGGGATATGTCCCTTGCCGATCAGCTCCAGCACCGAGAGTGAGTTGGTTGTGGTCGCGTAGAGTGGCGCGTTGCCGAAGACCGTCGTCACGCCGATCAGGTCAATCTCGGGGTGCAGGGCGGCGAGCATCAGCGCGACGGCGTCATCGGTCCCCGTGTCGCAGTCAATGATCAGGCGGTGCTTGGTGCTCATGGGGGGATTGTAGGGGCGGGCGCACACCGCTGCGGCGCGTGATGCGCGACTGATACGTCGGCGGTACGCGACGCTGATTCAGTATCCGCCCAGCCGACCCGCGGGCACCGCCCTCGGCGGTGCAACGTGGAGGACTACACCATGATGAAGACCCCTCGTGTTCATCCAGCTCGGCCCCGCATCGACTCCGCACTCGACGAGCTCACCGACGGAGGGCTCGCCCTAATCTGCGGCAGTGCCGGGTACGGCAAGAGCAGCGCCGTCGCCGCGTGGGGCATTCGCGCCGACCGACCGATGCGGTGGTTGCGGGCAAGCCGCGGTCTCGGTGACGCCCTACATCTCGCCGCCGATGAGGATGATGGTGTGCGCTTGCCGCGCCTCGCGCGAGCGGTTCGCCAGCAGCAGTCGGCGACAGTGTGTGCGGCAGCGCTCATTGCCGATCTCGCCGCACCGCACAGTGAACTGATCCTCGTCATTGACGACGCCGACGCATTGGCGGAATCGCTGGAGGGCCTGGAATTTCTGCGTTCACTAGCGGAGCGCGCGCCTGACCGATCCCGTGTCGCGCTGATCGGGCGCCGCGTTGCGCAACTGCGCCTTATTGCCGCGCGCGCAAAGCGGCAGGTGATGCATATCAGTGCGGCGGCGCTGCGTGTGACGCCGCGGCAGACGCGACAGATTGCCGAGGCTAAAGGTTGGAGCGGTGCGCCGACGGCGCTCGAAGAGGCGCGACGTGCGGCGGCGGGAAACGGCGGCATCCTTGCCACGTGGCTTGATCAGATGCGTGAGGGCGGCGACCGCACCGAGCTCGATGAGTTCATCCGGCGCGATGTCGTCGGCGGTAGTGGCCCACTCCTTGCCCGACTCGCCCGCCCAGCAGGAGAGGAGGCGAGCCCCGAGCTGCTCCGCACGCTGTGGGAGGAGGGGCTCCTCATCGCCCCTGCTGACCAAGATGAGCTCGGCGAATCGTGCTGGATGATCCCTCGATTCATTGCCGAGACGCTCGATCTTCCACAGGTGCTCGGCACAGTGCCGAACGGCTCTGAGGTCACGCCTGCAGCCTCGATCGCGCCGCGTGTGCTGAGCCCCATTGCTGTCGTTCACGACTTGGGACCGCTCAGCATTGAGGCTGCGGGGCGAACGATTGAAGGGACCTCCATTCGCCCACGCTCGGTTGCGCTGCTGCACTATCTCGCCACGCGACCCCGACACGCCGCAACGCGTGATGAGGCGATCGATGCGCTCTGGCCCGAAGCAGAGGCGCAGGCCGGATTGAACTCACTCAACCAGGCGATCTATCACTTACGACGCGCGCTCGACCCTGACTATGATCTTGCGCTCCAAGAGGGGACGCCAACGCCGTACATTCGCCATGAGGCCGAGATGGTGACGGTCAACCTTGATCTTGTCACCTTCGATTCAGCTCAACTACGAAGCACGCTTGATGCGGTGCGACGTCGAGCACGGGTCGATCAGATTGACGATCTCCTCGACTCGTACCTTGGGCCGTTCGGCGTTGAGGTTCCGTTTGAGCCGTGGGCAGAGCAGCATCGCAGCGCGCTTGATATAAGCCTTTTCGCAATCATTGAGCGCGAGATGGTTGCGGCATATTCTGTTGGCGACATTGATCGCGCGATTGATCTCGCCCTTCGCGCCGTTCGCATTGACCCAACAGACGGCGCAATGCTGGAACACCTGGCACTGCTGTTAGAAGAGAGTGGATCTATTGCTGCTGCGCGTCGCGCGGCGGCGCGAGCCGTTTCAGCGTTGCGCGAAATGGACATTGCGCCGAACCCGGCGCTACAACGACTTAGCGCGCAGCCGCAGCGCGTTCGGCCTGCACTGCAGCAATGACAGCCGCAACCGCAGAGAGGATGATGGTGAGCCCATACAGCAAGCACCAGCCGCACCATGCGCCGATGGCAAATGCCTGAATTGCAATGAGCACAAGTTCAATGGCGGCGCCGACTACTGCTGTAAGCACCCAGATGTTGAGCGAGATTGTTGAGCGCGTACGCAGGTAGTGCACTGATGAAAAGAGCAGTACCAGTGAGCCAACAACGCCGACCAGCGCAATGGGAATTGGGCCGATGCTTGAGTAGACCGATGACTCTACCTTGGCGCAGCCGCCAAACGGCCCAAGTGAGGGGCCGCAAAGTGCGGGAATGCCCGCGTAGCGAATGGCGAGGAGATACGTTGCAATAACAGTCCCAATTGCGGAGACGACTGCGCCGAACCGTGCGGCACGCATGGGGTTACGGCTTGAGTGCGTCGTCGATGCGCTTGTAGAGGTCGGCCTCAGCTGGGATGCCTGCCTGCATCCAAGTACCAATCTTCAGTGTTGGTGTGCCCGTAACGCCGGCGGCACGCGCCGCTGCGCTCTCAGCTTCCACTTCGGTGCGAATGGCAGGATCGGTAATGCAACTGTCCCAGGTGGTTAGATCAAGGCCTGCAGCCCCCGCAAGAATGCGCAAGCGTGGTGCGCTGAATGAGCCTTCGTTCTCTCCATCTTGGTTCGCGTAGAGATATGAGTGGTATGCCCAGAACTTGTCTTGCTTATCAGCGCAGACCGCGCCGACTGCTGAGGTGAATGACTCTTCGCCGAGGAAGGCAAAGAACTTCTGCTCAATTCGGAGCTTCCCCTCCTTGATGTACTTCTCATAGAGGAGAGGCTCGCTACCGTTCGCCCAGATGCCGCAGATTGGGCACTGGAAGTCGGTCCACACCTCGAGGGTGACGGGGGCGTCCACGGCGCCGATTCCCCGGCCAGAGATGAACTCTGCATCGGGGGTGTAGACCGGCGCAACGGGGGTGAAGGAGTCGCTTGCGGTCGGCTTGCCACTAAAGGAGCCTGAGAGAAGGAGCACGACGAGCCCCACGGAAAGGACGACGGCGCCGATCCCGAGTGCGTTCTTGATGATGCTCATGCCTGAATCATACGCGCGCTGGCTCGTGGGCCTCCTTTTGTGCTCCCTGCCTCCTATTGAGACTTAGTCTCAACTCTGGTAGGCTGCCTCCATGGCACGAGAGTTGCTCGAGGCGCTTGACCAGGCGGGGGTTCGCCTTACCGGGCCGCGCCGCGAGCTCGCCGCCCTGATCGCACGGCGGCAGGGGCACTTCACCGCCGCTGACCTCCTCGCCGACGCCGAGCAGCGCAGCCTCGGCATCGGGCGCGCCACCGTCTTCCGTCTCCTCGAACTCCTCGCCGACCAGAACCTCGTCGAGCGAGTTGACCTCCCCGACGGCCGACACGCCTATGTCCCGTGCGAGCCATCTCATCACCATCACCTGGTCTGTGTCTCGTGCGGCGCAATCTCCGAGGTCGATGACTGCGGCATTGACGCCGTCACCGCCGAGGCCGCCCGACGCTCTGGCTTCGAGATTCAGTCACACCGCCTTGAGCTCTTCGGTCGCTGCCCTCGCTGCCAGAACGTGGAGTCACGCCAGTGAGCCGCCGCCTCGTCGCGCTGCTCATGGTGCTGCTTGCTGCTGCTGCAGCCTGCGGCGGCTCCAGTAGCTCACCGACGGCCTCGACGTCGGGATACCGCGTGATGGCGACAACGAGCGTCTTCGCCGATCTTGCGCGGCTCGCTCTCGGCGATTCAGTGCAGATTGATTCCATCGTTCCTGCTGGTGTAGACGTGCACACCTTCGAGCCGTCGCCCTCTGATGCGGCCAAGATCGCCGCAGCTGATCTGATTCTGATGAACGGGCTAGGTCTTGATGAATGGGCCGTCTCGCTCATTGATGCTGCACACAAGGGCGAAGGCGACGTCTTGCGTCTCGGCGAAGGGCTAGACACAACAGATGCTTGGACTTATCTAGCTTCACCAGAGGCGGAAACGGAAGATGCCTATGACCCACATGTGTGGCTTGATCCAACCGGGGCGGCGCATTACGTACAGCGCATTGCAGATCGTGTTGTACAAGATCGACCAGAACTCACCAACACAATTCGCTCAGCTTCAGCTGCGGGCTTCGCCGCTCTTCAAGATCTTGACACTGAAGTTCGTGCGCTATTTTTAGAGATCCCCGAAGCGAATCGCAAGATTGTCACCTTTCATGATGCGTTTGGGTATCTCGCTCGGGCCTACAACATCACGATTGTAGGTGTTGCAATTGCATCACCAGGTCAAGATCCAAGTGCCCGAGAGATCGCTGCGCTTATTGACGCGATCCGCGCCTCAGGAGTGACGACGGTGTTTAGTGAGGTGCAGTTTCCTTCGAAGGTGCTCGTCAGCATTGCAGCAGAAACTGGCGCGACAGTACTCGCTGATCTCTACTCCGACGCGCTTGGTGCCGCACCTGGAGATACCTACCTCGGTGCAATGCGCGCAAATGCCACAGCCATCGCAGCATCGATGCAGCGATGAGAACATGTGACTATGAATAGCGAGATAAACGCGATTGAGCTGATTGATGTCACGGCCGGTTACGGCGACCGTGCGGCGATCAGTAGCGTCTCACTCAGCCTTGCACCAGGCTCGCTGACCGCCATCTTCGGCCCGAACGGTGGCGGGAAGTCGACGCTGCTGAAGTGCATCGCTGGGCTGATGCAGCCGTGGGGCGGCAACGTGCAGGTGCTTGGAGCAGCTGTTGGCATGCACGCGAAGCGTGTTGCATATGTGCCCCAAGCCGAGCAGGTCGACTGGAGCTTCCCCGTATCGGTCGGCGAAGTGGTGATGATGGGGCGTACGCCAGCGCTCGGCCCACTCGGTCGACCTGGCGCCGCCGACCACGCGGCAGTGTCTGACGCGCTCGGTCGTGTCGATATGATCGATCTTGCACAGCGCCAGATCGGCGAACTCTCGGGCGGTCAGCGTCGCAGGGTCTTCTTGGCGCGTGCGATTGCTGCGGACCCAGAGATCTATCTGCTTGACGAGCCTGTCACTGGCGTTGATCCCACGACGCAGGAGAAGATCATGAACATCCTTGACGCCGAGGCTGCCCGTGGCCGCACGGTTGTGGCTACGACGCACGATCTCGCCTGCGCCGCGCAGCGCTTCCACGATGTGGTCGCCCTCGCTGGTCGCGTCGTTGCCCATGGGCCAGCCCAGCTCGTGCTCGACCAGGCGGTGCTCGAGAAGACCTACGGCGGCCACCTCGTTCCACTCGCTGGTGGTGGCGTGGTGCTGCTCGACGACCCACACCACTCCCACGGCGCACATGAGGGCCACGAATGAACCCGCTCGACCTTCTCATTGCGCCGCTCGGCTACGACTTCTTTGTTCGCGCCCTGATCGCAAGTGCGCTTGTCGGTGTCGCCTGCGCCATCGTTGGATCCTTCGTCGTACTGAAGGGGATGAGCTTCATCGGCGACGCCGTTAGCCACGCCGCCTTCCCTGGCATCGTGATCGCCTACCTGATTGGGGCGCCGATCATCCTCGGTGGTGCGATTGCGGCGATCGGCACTGCGCTTGGCATTGGCGCCATTACGCGCCGCTCAGGGCTTCGCTCCGATGCCATCATCGGCGTCCTCTTCGCCGGCATGTTTGCACTCGGCGTTGCGATCTTCTCTTCGATCCCGAACTACGTTGGGGACCTCTTCCACTTCCTCTTCGGTGATGTGCTCGGCATTAGCGCTGGTGATCTCCTAGCGCTCACCCTGCTTGTCTTTGGCCTGCTCCTTGTTCTGCGCCTCTTGTGGAAGGAGCTGCTCTTTAGCACATTCGATCCGCTCGGCGCTGGCGCCGCGGGGCTACCTGTTCGACGACTTGATGACCTGTTGCTGATCCTCATCGCCGTAACGATTGTGATCAGCTTGCAAGCGGTTGGAATTGTTCTGGTGGTGGCGATGATCACCACACCTGCAGCAACCGCGCAGCTACTGGTGAAGCGCTTCACGGCAATGATTCAGGTGGCGGCACTCATCGGTGTCTCTGCTGCAATCGTTGGGTTGTATGTGAGCTATTCGCTCGACATCGCCTCAGGGGCGGCAATCGTGCTCTTGGAGACGCTGATCTTCTTGCTTGCCCTTGCATTTACTTTGATTCGATCGCGCATCTACGCCGCACGAGGCGCAGCCAAGATCTAACGCGTCGCTAGCGCAGCCCCGCAAACAAATCTGACTCTGGAAGTGCTGGCGAACTCGTAAGCCGGTTTCCAATAAGCCGGTACTGCTCAACAGCACCGAGGTTGATGTAATCCTGCTCCGTTAGCACGAGCAGCGGGCCATCACTTTTGATCTGCGTGGCGTGCGCTTGAATGGCGCGGCGCTTTGCGGCGAGCTGTTTTGTAATGTCAATGCGCGTGGTGATCAGATCATCTGGGCACGCCATCGCCGCGCGCCACTGATGCCACTGCTCGAGCTCTTCTGGCGTTGCCTCCTTCGGCACGCTCCACCACGATTCAATTCCACGCGACTCTAGTAGCGCAAGCACCTTGTCGCGCTGTGAGTCTGGTGTACGCACTTCGTAGAGTTTCTTTGGTGTCCATGCCGGTCCCGCTTCGGGCCGCCATGTTGGATCGCCAGCAACCTCCCATGCACGACGCGCAACGCGCGCGGCGGCAATGTGGTCAGGGTGGCCGTAGCCACCAAAGTCGTCGTAGGTGGCGATCACATCGGGCTGCACGCGTCGAATGATGCGCACGAGGCGCTCGGCTGTGCCGTCGAGATCCGTGGTGCTGTGTTGGTGATACGAACGTGCATCGTCGTTCCCTGCGTCGCCAACCATTCCGGAGTCGCGGAAGCCAAGATTTTCGAAGTGCGTGACGCCCAGCGCCGCCATGGCGGCGGCAATTTCGCCCATGCGTGTCTCGCCGAGGCGCGCATGCTCTTCGGGGTTGTCGCGCTCTGGAATGACGATCTCGCCGAGTTCGCCGCGGGTGCCGGTCACCACGTAGGTGTCGGTGTTGGAGCTGTGAGCGGCGGCGTAGGTGGCAAGGGTTCCACCCATGCTGATCGTCTCGTCGTCTGGGTGGGCGTGCACCGCCATCAGAATCAATCGTCCGCTGCTATCCATGCCGAGATCGTACGCGCACAGGGCGGAGTGGGTCGGCTACCCTGAACCTACGCGGCGCATGGCGCCGCACGAGGGAGGTGCCTGATGGGAGCAACCGATCCAAAGGTCCAGCGCTGGGCGCTGATCCTGGGTGCCTCAAGCGGCATCGGCGAGGCCACCGCACGCCTGTCGGCTGAGGCCGGCTACAACATCTGTGGCGTCTACTTGGGCCGTTCCCGCGGCGAGAAGCTCGATGCGGCCATTGCCGCCGTGAAGGCGACCGGCGTCGAGGCCCTCTATATCCGCGGCAATGCCGCCGATGACGAGAAGCGCGCCGAGGTGATTGCCCAACTCAGCGAGAAATTTGCCGCCGCCCGCGCCGCTGGCCTCACCCC
>JAEMRB010000019.1 GCA_016463555.1 Chloroflexota bacterium | reverse complement strand
GCTCCGTAGGGCGCGCCGAGGCCGCGCAACGCCTCGCGGCAATTCGTACCTGGCTCAGCAGCGGAGTGATCGACAGCGCTGGTGGCGATGAGTTGGCGATCTTCGTCGACCTGCGGCGTCGTACGCCTGCCCTGCCGATTGATGCGATCGGCGCATTTCTTGATGGCATGGAGGGTGATCTCGCCGGCCCTACGATGGAGAGTGACGCGGATCTTGATCTCTACTGCTACCAGGTTGCGGGCACTGTCGGTCGCCTGATGGCGGCACTCCTCGGTGTGCGCGCCGGCAACGATGCGCAAGCCGATCGCGCAGCCCGTGCCCTTGGCGCGGCAATGCAGCGCACGAATATCTTGCGCGACATCGACGAGGACCTTGCCAACGGGCGTGTCTATCTCCCCGCGAGCGCCCTACGGCGTGCTGGGCTCGACCCTGCAGCAACGAGCGGCCCGACCTCGCTTCGTGATGGTGATCGGCGCGCGCTCCACTTGGCCGAGATCGCTCGAGCCGATGACGACTACGAGGTTGGCACTGCAGGGATCCGCCACCTAGAGAACGGCGGCCGATCGATTCGCGTGGCGGCGCACCTCTATCGCGAGATCCTGCGACAAATCGAGCGCGACGGCTTCGGCCTGCGCCGACCGCATCGGCCGGTGGTGGGGCGAGCCCGCAAGGCCGCTGCCCTGATGCGCGCGGTGACGAGCTCCTAGAGGGGCGCTCTACCTCAGTGCGCGCGGGCGTAACGCGCAAGGAGCGACAGGGAGACCACCACGATCGCGGTACCGAGCAGTTGTACTGGGGTCGTCGCGTCGTTCAGGAGGATCACGCCGCCGATCAGCGCAACCACTGGCACCAGCGTGCTGAACTGGCTCACCGTTGTGGTGGGAATGCGTCGCGTCGCTTCGAGATAGAAGATGAACGGTGCAGCGCCGCCGAAGACGCCAGTTGCAACTGAGACGGCCCACTGCATCTCGGTTGCTGGCAGTTGAAGGTCGCCGTTAAAGATCGTGACGCGCACGATCAGGAGGGCGAGGGAGGCGAGTGCCGCCACCAGCAGTTGCGATGCGACAAGCGGCAGCACCGGCATGGTGCGCACCAGCTTCGAGGAGATGAGCACATAGGCGGCGCCGCAGAAGAGTCCGAGTGTGGCGAAGATGATCCCCTCCGGCTTGAGCGTGCCCGCGACACCAGCGCCGCCGACCACGAGGGCCACGCCGAAGATCGAGACAACCATGAGGATGGCGGCCTGACGACTCACCCTCTCGCCGAGATATGGGGCGGCCAGAATGGCGATCAGCACGGGATTCAGTGACGAGACGAGGGCGACGAAGGCACCGCTTGAGAAGATGATGCCGACATTACCGAGCGTGTACGCCCCCCACGGCTCAATGATCCCGGTCGAAGATGCCCGCAGCAGCCCTGGGTGTCGGAAGCCGCTCAGCTCGCCACGGATTGCGCCGAGAGCGAGCAGCACGAGAAAGCCGACGCCGAGCTCAATAACCAGGAACGTGTCGTTCCCCACCCCCGCCGAAAGGACGTAATCCGACGTCGTCGATCCGAAGCCCCACGCGAGCGAGGCGCCGATCGCGCAGAGGATCCCGACCGTTCGCCGGGAGGTTCCGCGAGCCGCGCCCGCGGTCCCCCCAGCGTTGCTCATGCCTTCGGCTTGACCCAGTTCGGCATCTCGGCCTCAAAGACCGGGAGCGGAATCTGGCCGTGCCCAATGGCGTGATCGTGGAAGGACTTGATGTCGAACTTGTCGCCATCGCGCTTCTCGATCGCGGCGCGCGTGCGCTGAATCGCACGCTGCCCAACCTTGTAGCAGAGCGCCTGAGCTGGCCAGGCGATGTAGCGATCGGTCTCGATCTCGGCGTCGGTTCGTGGCAGTCCAACGGACTCCATAAACGCCACACCCTTATCGCGGTCCCAGCCGAAGGCGTGGAGGCCGGTGTCAACGACGAGGCGCGCCGCGCGGTGGGCCTGACCCTGAAGCATGCCGAAGCGCTCCATCTCGCTGCGATAGAGGCCGAGCTCGTCGGCGAGTCGCTCCGAGTAGAGGCCCCAACCCTCAACGTAGGCGTTCCCCGCAAGGTGCGAGGCGTGCTTGCGCAGGTCTGGCAAGAACTCCAACTCCATCTCCAGTGCGATCTGGAAGTGGTGCCCCGGGATGGCCTCGTGATAGGTGGTTGGCGCGAGGGCGTGCAAGAAGCGCGACGGCAGGTCGTAGCCGTTCACGTAGTACGTCCCCGGGCGCGAACCATCAGCCGCAGGGCTGAAGTAGTAGGCGGCGGGTGCATCCTTCTCCTTGAAATCTTCGACCGCCTTCACGTCGCAGCCAGCCTTCGGGAATCGCCCGAAGACCTTGCCGGCTTCGGCATAGCCGCGGTCAATATCTTCCTTAATGCGCACGATGAGCGCCTCTTTCGACGCCGCGACGTTGGTTGGGTCGCTCTCGGCGGCATCGCGTAGTTTGTCGATGGAGCCGCCGAAGCCGAGCTTCGTCGAGATGACCTTCATCTCCTCCTGGATATCGGCCCACTCCTGCAGGCCGATCTCGTGGAGCTCCTTCGGATCGAGCTGTAGGCCGGTCCAGCTGCGGATGGCCACCTTGTAGAGCTCGGCGCCGTTTGGTGCGGAGCAGAGGCCCGGCACTTCGCGCGCCTTGGTGCGGTAGCTGCCGCTGACCGCCTCGTAGTAGCGCTTGATCTGCGGGTCAACATACTCGGCCACGATCGTGACGAGCTCGGCTCGCTCAGCGTCACCGGCAACGTTAGCGGCGGTGACGATCGGTGACTGTTCGGTTGGAATGGCCATCAAGCCGTCGAGCTGGGCGATCAGTCGCTCCGTCGAGATCTTGGAGGCAACAAGGCCGCGCTTCTCCGCCTCATGCACGCGCGCGATCGCCTCGTCCATGAACTTCGGGAAGGCCTTGAGTCGGCTCACCAGCTTGGCGAACTTCTCCGGGGTCTTCGCATCCTGGAAGGTGACGATCTGCGGCAGGAGTGTCTGCACCCCATCCATGTGGTCGACCGAGGAGAGGAGGTCCATGCGGTGATCGTCCTTCTCGATGGCGATCGAGCCACCGACGGCGATCAGGTCGCGCGTGATCTTCCACTCGATGTCGAGCCCGTCGTCGCCAATGGCCTTCGCCGCCTTGGCGTACTTCTCCCACATGGCGCGGTCACGCAGGCGTGCGGCGTCCGAGGTGTCGTCGAGGGCGCCGTCGTTGACCTCAATGCCGAGGAAGGTCCCCCAGATTGGAGAGTGCGCGAGCATCTCCTTCCAGAGGTCGTCGGCGAGGGTCTTTACGGCCTGGTCGTTCGCGGATAGTGGCTTCGACACGATCTGGGCTCCTCCCCGGGGCTCCGGGACTCCTGCGCCCAAGTGCTGGGCGACTCCCGCTCAGGATACGGCTTGTGCCCCTTCTCGGGGGCGACGGGGGCGCAGGGCGAGGTGCAGGAGCAGCCCGAGCGGTCCGAACATGAGGGCGAGCGTCAACGCCGCAATGCGAAGCGGTGCCCCAACGCCACGGCTCAGGCCATCGAGCCAAATGAATCGCCCCGCGATCAGGTCAAAGGCAAGCACATGGAGCCACACGGCGAGGCTCCCCTCTGGGGTTGCAAGTGAGGCAGAGATTGCACTCAGCGTGGGGTTGAGCAGGGTTCCGAGGATGGCACCGGCGCTGGGAATTACCAGGGCCGCATATAGCAACCCGATAGCGACCACGGGCCACGGCGTCAGCATGGTGCGGCGAGTGACTTCAGCGTGAGGGCGTACGGCCATCAGGAACCAGAATGGCCCGACGCCAATCGTCGCTGCAAGGAAGAGTGCGCTCAAGACGTCAGCTGAGAGGTTCACGATCAACTCCTTCTACTACTTCGCTATTGGCAACGCCCCAGCCCATCGAGCTGAGGTCGAGTTGCGCCGCATCTCGCGCCGGCGGTTCGACGCCAAGATGCCCCTCAAGATCGGCGAGCCGCGGTGCCGCGAGACGGGAGAGTGCTGCGACTCGATCGGCTGCCAAGAGGTGCCAGTTCCCCGTCTCCCACGCGGCGCTCAACCGTTCATCACGCGCCAGGCGGAGTTGCAGCAGCGGTACGAGCGCTGGCGCAAGAACGAGGAGCCGCACGACTTCGCGGTCGCTCGCGATGAGTGCATGACGCTGCAAGAGCAGTTCACCAACGGGGAGAGGGCCAGTAACGACCTCGCAGAAGAGCACAGCACGACCGCGGCGGTAGAGCACCGCGTCGACGGCGTCATAGGCGGCGCGATCTGAACGAGTGCGCAGCGGTGGCGAGCTATCGATTGGATCAACCGTGGCCCGCGCCCCGAGGGCGCGACCGGCAACAACCGTAGATGCGAGCGCAGGTGCGACCGCAACGTGCAGGCCCATGCGGGGGCCAAGCTCCAGCAGCCCCGCAACGAGCGCGAAACGTTCACTCGTGAGATCCGCTCGTGATGCGCGCGCCGTTCGAGCGCCATCAACCACGCTCGTATACGCATCCAGCATCGCGCTGCGTAGCTCTGGGCTCATGCCGATCGGATCGGCATCGAGCGCCACAAGGGCCTCGTCAACGCCGTCGCCTGCGCTGAGTGCGTCAACGAGTGCAAAGGCGGCGGCATCGGCGCGATCAGAGGCTGGGGTGGCCAGGCGCTCACGCTCCGCGCGCCCCTCAACAAAGATGCGTCCATCAGCCACGGCAATGAGCTGGTCGAATGAGCCAGCAGGGCGGAGCTTCGTATGCAGGTCGGCAACGCCGCGCAGCTCTTCGGCAAACGCTGCTGCATCGAGCAGCTCTCCTGCCGCATGTGCTGCACCAGCGTGCGCCGCTGCGTAGGCGGGGAGGATCTGTCGCGGCGTAGCAGGCTCGCCATGAGCGACCACAAGGTCACTCATGAGCGCGATCTGACTGCGGGGCTGCAGCCCTTTGATCGCTGGCTCGCTCAATCGCGCCGTCACGGTGAGTCCGGGGGTGCGGTCGTCGTCGAGACGCCGAGCCACGCTCCCTGTAGCGCCCGCAAGGCTGATCGCCGTTAAGACGCCGGCCAGCTGTTCAGCGTGATCATCAAGATCGATCACGAGGAGCGGGTCGTGGCGCATCAGTGGATTCATCGCCACGAGCAGTCGCGCCAGGGCGGCGGCGATCGTTACGGCATCGTTTGATTGCAGCGCGGCAAGGAGTAGGTCGGGCTCACTCTGTTCGCCAGCCCAACGCGCGGCAATCGCACGGTCGCTGAGCTCTTCGGCGCTGCCGCCCACAGTGACGCGCAGGAGCGCGACACGAATTGCAGGGGTGCGCGTCACGAGCGTTGCCAGCGACGTGCGCGCGGCCGCTCCGCCGCGCAGAACGATCGTGCCGCCCCCGGGGTAGGTGAGCGCGGAGAGGTCGCTGCTCATGGTGAGCTGTGGCGGCACCGGCTGGGCAGTCAGGTAGATTCGGCGACGGGCATCGATGGCATCGAGAAGCGCCTGCCATGGGGCGATCTCCCACCAGGTTCGCCCGGCACGCTGTGGTCGAGCCATCGCCGCCGCCGCTTCGGTCAACGTGAGGCGCAGTGCCCCCAGCATCACGGCGCTCTCGCTTGAGCGTTCTAGGGCACTACCCAGCGCATCAAGCGAGCGCAACTGCCGGGTGCTCCAGCGTGCCGCGGCGCCGTCAACGACGCCAGCGAAGCGACCATCTACCCGGGCGCGAACCGCAGGCTCGAGGAGCCCAGCAAAGGCGACCTCGTTGGGGAGCATGGTCGCGGCGTCACCACCACGTCGCCCGAGGGCACGGCAGGCGGCACAGGTTGCGCGACGCGCCGCTGGTTGCCCCTGCTCTCGATCGGCATCAAGCTCCTCCTCCCAGCGCCAGGCGGCGACGCGCACGGCCTGCCCACAGGCGGCACAGCTGCTCTGCCATCCGGCCTCGAGCGCCTCCGATGCCGATGCCAGCAGCTCCGCCGCGGCCGCCTCATAGGCGCGCACCGTTGGGGGGCGAAGCTCGGCAGAGATCGCCCACTCATCCACAGCATCGCGCGCATGAAGGAGGCTGCGATGCTCACGTGAAACGCTCGCCAGCGCCAAGGCGCTACTGCGCGCGGTGAGATCAACGGTCAGTTGATCGCGTGCTGATATGACAGGAGTCCTTGCGGACGGCGCGAGTGCGACGGTGAGTCGGGCGGCGCTGCGATCCACGTGAACGCTCTCCGCCTATCTGCGACTAATCGTCGTTGCTGCCAGCCTCTTCGCTGTCAGGAAGGAATGCGTCGTCCGAGGTCTTCTCTGGCGGCGCAACGCTCGGTCGCTCGGCGACTGGCGTCTCCTCTTCATACGTATCCTCATCATCGTCGCCGAAGCCCTCGTCATCGCGGAAGAAGGAGCCCTTCGTGTAGGGTCGCTCATCGCTGGTACGCGTGGCCGTTGGAAAGGAGACCTTGCCAACATTGCCAGCGCTGACGTGCTCTTCACGAATGATGATGCGAATGTCTCCACCACTGATTGAGGTGATCCCCGATGTGTAGCTATTGCCATCACCGATCAGCTTGACGAGTCGTGCAGCGATGCGTGGCTCGACGCGACCGATCTCAACACCGTTCGCCTTGGCGATCAGTCGATTGCCAAGAACGATCAGCTCGACCAAGTCGCCAGGATTTACCTGCGCGAGCGTTCCAGCATCGGCAACATTCGTCAGTGCGGCGAACCCGGTGGTGCCCGCCTCTTGAATGAAGATGCCGGCGGGCGTTGTCGCCCCCTCGGTGCTCGCGGTGGTCTTCTTGCCGACCTGCTTAATGAGGCCCTTCAGGCGCTCAAGGTTGCGCTCGGCAATGCGATTGAGTGGATCAAGCGCGAGGGTTGCCTGGTACTCCCTCTTTGAGCCGGCGAGGTCGCCCTGCTCCCAGAGGCACTTGGCGAGACGGTTCTGTGCCTCGACGCGCTCCTCAACCTTGATGGTGTCGCCGAGGGCGAGGATTGCCGTGTTCGCCTCGCTCGCATCTTTCCAACGTCCTTCAGAGGCGGCCTTCAACGCGATGTCAGCCTGCTCCTTGGCGGTGCGGCTCGGCTTCTGGGTGGTTGGGGTCTCGTTGGCGAGGGTCACGGGCTCCTCCTCAATAAAGCGCATGCGGGCTGATGCCCCCCGCTATGCCGTTGCGGAAGGATAGCCGATCGCTAGCGACCGACCCCGATCCAGAGGAGGGCGACCCCCGTGGCGAGCGTGAGTGCAAGGATTTCGAAGATGAGCCGCGGGTCACGGCGCTCCCCTTCAGGGGTTGCCGCCCAGATCTCGCGGGCATAGAAGAGGACGGCCAGGCCAGCCGGTCCAGCGAGCCGCGCCACGCCAACGGTGGCGAAGAGGATGGATGCGGCGCCGTTCAGGGCCGCAGCGCCAAGGGCATCACGCACGATCGCCGAGGTCCGCTCTCGTCGAAGGCTCGACATTCCTGCGGCAAGGAGGGCGGCGACTGCAGCGCTCCCGATGCCAACGGCAAGGATGGCGAGCGGCCCAACGGGGTCTGGACGCGCCGACGGGGTGCTGGGGAGCGTCACGATCCCCGGAACCAGGGCAGAGATGCCGATCGAGGCGGCGAAAAGGACGAGGGTGAAGAGGGCCAGGCTGACGACACGATCGCGGTGGAGCGAGCCGCTGCCGCTCCGGCGCAGTCGCAGCTCCCACTCAACGACGGAGCGCAAGATGCCGATCCCTGCGGCGATCGCGATCACGGCGCCGATCCCCGTGGGGACGAGGCGCACCACACCGGCAATGGCGAGTGCGATCAGGCCGCCGAGCACCACCTCGGTACCCATTGGTAGGTCGCGTACCTCGGCGCGGCGGACGGCGTTCACCCCGACCGCACCGAGCAGTGCGGCGGCGGCGCCAGCCAAGACGGTTCCAGGGCCGGTCGCGAAGTGGGCGACGCCTGCAGCAACGGCAACGGCAACGATCGTCTCCGCCCAGGGGCGCGAGACCTCGACCTCACCAAACTCTGCCGCCGTATCCGTGAGGGCGGCAAGGCGTGCGGCGGCGAGGGAGCGGGCGCGACGGCTGGCCGATGTTGATGGGCTCATACGGTCAGGGTAGCGCGAGCAGGGGCTCCCGCGTAGACTCCTCGTGACCGCAGGAGCCGGCGCACAGCATTGGAGGGCAGCATGCTCCACCTCTCACGACTCATTGGACGACCCGTGCGCGACAGCAGCGCCGACGTGATCGGCGTCATCGACGACCTCATCGCCGCCGTTGGTACGAGCCACCCACCGATCACGGGGCTCGTGGTCCGGACCGGGCGCCGCCGCATCTACCTCGGCTGGAGCAGCGTGGAGCGCATGGATGCCGCAGGGGCCACGATCTTGGCGACGCGCGTCAACATCAGCCGCTTCCGACGCCGCGACGACGAGATCCTGCTGAAGGGCGACCTACTCGACAAGCAGATCGTTGATATCGACGGTCGCAAGGTCGTGCGCGCCAATGATGTGATCCTCGACTTTGTGGAGGGGGCGATGCGCCTCGTTGCCGTCGATGTTGGCACCGCTGGAATCCTGCGCCGACTCGGCCTCCCCGACAGCTGGGTTGACCGACTCTCCGGCGAGCAGTCGCGCGTCGCCTCGTACATTGATTGGGAGGATGTTGATCCGCTCGGCTCCACCATTGCGAGCGTACGTCTACGCGTGCCACACGCCGGTCTCTCCGAGTTGCACCCGGCCGACCTTGCAACCATTGTTGACCAGCTGACGCCGCGTGACCGCGCCGACATCTTCAGCACCCTCGACGAAGAGGTTGCCGCCGAGGCGCTCGAAGAGTTAGAGCCAGAGACGCGCACCGATCTTCTTGAGGACCTGGAGCCAGAGCGTGCCGCAGACCTGCTGGAAGAGATGAGCCCCGACGAGGCGGCCGACGCCGTTGCCGAACTCTCACCGGTCAGCCGCAAGGAGATCTTGCGCCTGATGACGAAAGAGGAGCGCGACGATGTGCAGGAGCTCCTCGCCCACCCAGAGAAGAGCGCCGGTGGCCTGATGACGACCGAGCATGTGGCGTTGCGTCCGCAGGCAACCGTCGCAGAGGCACTCGCCGCCATTCGCCGCCACGAGCCCGATGCCGAAGTTGCCTTCGCCGTGTATGTCGTCGATGGCAAGCGACGACTCTTGGGTGAGGTGACGCTGCGCGACCTCGTGCTTGCCGCACCGAGCACCACTGTTGGCGAACTGATGGAAGACGAGCCGGTCGCCGTTGAGCTGCTAGCGCACTCCGATGAGGTGGCACGCGTGGTGACCCGCTACGGCCTCGTCGCCGTTCCAGTGGTCGATGCCAACCACCGCCTGATGGGGGTGATCACGGTGAGCGACGCGCTCTGGGATGTGCTCCCTGAAGAGTGGCGCCGCGAGATGCCTCGCCGCCTGCACGCCGACAGCTTCGCTGCGGCTGGCCCAATAGAACTCCCAACACGTTCAACGACAAAGCGCGGCACAAAGGCACAAGCGAAGCCGCGCAAGAAGGGCTCGGCGAAGCGTGCTTAACTTGGGCCTGCGTGAAACGTTCCGCCGTCGTCGCGGCCCGCTCGCCTTCTTGGCTGTTGTTGGGCCGGGCCTGATCGCCGGCGTTGCAGGGAACGATGCTGGTGGTATCACCACCTACGCCACCCTCGGCTCACAGACCGGACTGCGCTTCTTGTGGATCCTGCCGCTCACCGCACTGCTCCTTGCCCTGGTGCAGGAGTCGGTGGCCCGACTCGGCGTTGTCACTGGGCAGGGGCTCTCGGACCTGATCCGCGAGCGCTTCGGCGTGCGTTGGGCACTCTTCGCCATGATCGTCTTGCTCCTCGCTAACCTTGCGAACACCGTGGCTAACGTTGCCGGTGCCGCCTCCGCGCTAGCAATCTTCAACGTGCCGATCTTGCTGACCGCGCCGCTCTCGGCACTCGCGGTGTGGGTGCTCGTGGTCTACGGCAGCTATCGCAGCGTCGAGCGCATCTTCCTGTCACTCACCGCCGTCTTCTTGGCCTACATCGCCGCCGCACTCTTGGCGAATCCAAACTGGGCGGCCGTTGCCTCATCGCTCACCACGCCAAGCCTCGCCGGAGTTTCGGGGGCTGAGATGCTGCTGCTGGTGGCGGTCGTTGGTACAACGGTGACGCCGTACATGCAGTTCTACCTGCAGTCTGCTGTTGCCGAAAAGGGGATCGGCGTCGAGGAGCTTGGCGCTGCCCGCGCCGACGCCATCCTTGGCTCCATCTGGACGAACTTCATCGCCGCCTGCGTGGTGATTGCCACGGCGGTCGCGCTCGGATCACTTGGGAAGCCGATCGGCTCGGCGGCGGATGCGGCGGTCGCACTCGAGCCGCTCGCCGGCGAGTTCTCGAAGATTCTCTTCGGCGCTGGCCTCTTTGGCGCAAGCCTCTTGGCGATGGCGATCATGCCGCTCACCACCGCCTTCGCCCTCTCCGAAGCATTCGGCTTCGAATCGGGGGTCGACAAGCGCCTGCGCGAGGCGCCGATCTTCTACGGCATCTTCACCGCGATCTTGGCGATTGGCGCCATCGTGGTGATGCTCCCTGGGCTGAATCCGATCGGCGCGATCATCAGCAGCCAGTACCTGCAGGGGCTCTTCCTGCCGATTGTGCTCGCCTTCATCGTGAAGCTCACAAGCAGTAAGTCGCTGTTGGGCGAGCATGTCTCGCCGCGTTGGTTGCGCCTGGTCGGCTGGGGCTCCGTGGCGATCCTCGCCGTGCTGAACGTGGGGATCGTCTTAGTTAACATCCTCGGCCTCGCCGCCTAGGCGAACCGTTCCGCGCTATGGCGCGACTGGTGGGCCTTCGTTGAGGTGATCTGCGACCGGCCCAAAGTAGGGGGCAAGCCACACCTTGGTGCAGCTGATTGTTGCCGCGAGTTTGGCCGCGGTTGGCGCGAATCGCATCTTGGCGCCCGCGAGCGCGCACTTCTTTGCGCTGTCGGTGCCGCCCGTCATCAGGAGTGACTTCCAGCCTCCTGCGACATCGGGGCCGAGTGCCAAGGCGGGCTGCGCGTAACCAATCACGTTAAAGATTGCCTCGACGTTTGCCGTCGTAATGGTGCCGCGTACGAGTGGTGGTCCCTTCGGGTACCAACGGAGATCCATCAAGGAGGCCAGCGCGGCAGCAGTGTATCGCCCCGCCTCGAGGACTCGCAGTGTGATCCCTGCAACGAGTCGCGGGTGACGCAGCGCGCGTGGTCCGACGTCGTCATATTTTCGCGCTCGACCAAAGCCGGTCCACAGGGTGCTCGGCACGCGGAAGGAGCAGCTCTCCTTTGTAGCCGCGCTGAGCGGAATCGTAATGTCACACGAGCCCTCAACAAAGTACGGGCTCGTGGTGCGGATGGTTTTGGTGGTGCTTGGCTCCTTGCAGTTGGCGTAGCTCCAGCCGATCACCTTGCTGCTCGGGTAGTTGTCGGCACGACCCGGTCGCAAGAAGAGGAGGTCGCCATACATGGCGTTTGACGCAAGCATCCGATCGAGATAGGAGGAGCCGCTCCCCTTGATCTTTCGAATGGCATCGGTGCGGCAGGCGGCGAACCTCGTCTTCTCATCCAACTGCACGATGGTGTCGGCGGGGGCAATTTGATCGAGCATGACACCCATGATGTCGGAGGTGCCGAACGTGGTCAGGGTCCAGTCATCAATTTCGATGCCGAGTCCCCAGGCGATGTTCTGCGTCATTAAGTCAGCCGCAACGATGCTTCGCTCCCAGGCGAGCTTCTTATCCCACGCGGTTCGCTGGCTCGCGGTCATGTTGGAGCGCGCGCACTGCTGGGCGCGCACGATCATGGCGTTGATCTTGTCGGTGAAGATTTTGGAGCCGGCTCTACAGAAGGATTTCGCAAGTGCTGGCTTGAGAGGGAAGCCGTAGAGGTCGCGCGGAATGCTGTAGGCAGCGGTCTGCCCGCTGAATGGATCAACGGTGAGGAGCATGATCACGTCGGTACGCTCGGAGCCGAGCTGATCGCGCGGTACGCCGGCCGTCTTGTCGTTGGTTGGTGACCATGCGTAAGTTGTTGGCCAGGTCCAGTCGGTGGCACTTGTCGTTCCCTTGCCGCAGCGCTCGGCAGTCTTGTCCTTTAGTGGTCCGGCGCAGCGCTTATCGCTCCCGAGAAAGAGGAGCGTGTAGCGCCCATCGGTGCCGAGGATGTTGGTCGGCGTGGCGGCAGCGGGGCTCGGTGGCGTGCTCGCCCAGATGACGGTAGCGGTGAAGATCGTCGCCAGCAGCGCGACAGCGAGTGCGTACGGGCGGGCGGTACGAACCACTACATCATCACTAGGCCGCCGTCGACGCCGAGCACCTGCCCGGTGACGTACGAGGCCTCGCGCGATGCAAGGTAGATCACCGCGGCGGCGATCTCGTGTGGCTCGCCGAAGCGACCGAGTGGAGTTGCTGTTTTGACCCCCTCTTTAATTGCCTCTGGAAGATCGGCGGTGAGTTCGGTGACGATGAAGCCTGGTGCTACCGCGTTCACCGTGATGCCGCGGCTGGCGACCTCGCGAGCGGTCGCCTTGGTGAGGCCGATCATGCCGGCCTTCGCCGAGCTGTAGTTCGCCTGGCCGGCGTTCCCCGCCTGGCCCGAGACGCTGGTGATGTTCACGATGCGGCCACTCTTGGCGCGCAGCATCTCGCGCACGGCGGCCTTCGTCATATAGAAGGCGCCCGAAAGATTCGTGTCGATGACCTCGCGCCACTGCTCTGGCGTCATGCGCAGAATCAGTGTGTCGCGGGTAATGCCAGCGTTGTTGACGAGCAGGTCGACCTTGCCGAACGCCTCCATCGCCTTCGCGACCACGGCGACCGCACTATCGGGATCGGCGGCGTCGGCCTGCATGGCAGCCGCCTTGCGGCCCTTGGCGGTGATCTCGGCGACCACGGCGTCGGCGGCGGCGGTGTTCCCCTTATAGGTGATCAGCACGTCGGCACCCGCATCGGCTAGGGCGATGGCGATGGCGCGACCGATGCCGCGGGCACCTCCGGTGACGATCGCGGCGTATCCGTTGAGCTCGAACATGGAACCTCCTCTGTTGGGGTTGTCCTGGTTAGTGTCGCGCTTAGCGGCCCTTTGCGTCTAGCAGTGCCTTGAGCGCCGCTGGCACCTCGGCCGCCTTCGCTCCCCCCTCAGGGCGCTTGATCTTGATGGTGCTCGGGTCAACCGCAGCGGCTCG
>JAEMRB010000099.1 GCA_016463555.1 Chloroflexota bacterium | reverse complement strand
ATCGAGCGCTTCAGCAGCGGCGAGAAGGTGCCGCTCGTGGCGCGGCCAATCGTCTCACCCTTTCGCGTGAGCGGAATCACCTTGCGCCAGGCGCGCAGTGGATGCTCGATCGGGTAGCCAAGATCGAGGTAGGCGTCCTCGAAGATGTTGAGATCAAGCTCAAGGCCCACGAGTCGATCGGGTGGGCCGCCAGCGGCGACCTCATCCATCAGGGCGCGCTTGCCAATGAACGAGGGCTTGTCGAGATCAACGAGTCGATCGAAGCCAATCTCGTACGGGGAGACGGCGAGGCTCGGGTGCCGCGCGGTGCGCGAGGAGTGATAGTCGACGCCGGCCATGATCAGGCCCGCTTCGAGTCGGGCAACGTCGAGCGCCTCCATGCCGGCAACGCGCAGCGTGTACGCCTCGCCCGCCTTGATCAGCGCATCCCACACCTGGAGCGCCTCGCCGAAGGGGAGAAAGAGCTCGTAACCGAGATCGCCTGAGTAGCCAGTGCGCGAAACCCCCACGGCAACGCCGGCGATGGTGACGTCGGCGCGACCGAAGAATCCGAGGTCGCTCATGTCGCGGCCCACCGCGGCGGAGAGGATGTCGCGGGCGCGCGGCCCCTGCAGTGAGAGGCCACAGATCGTTTCAGTCTGGTCTTCAATGGTGACGTTGAGTCCTTCCGAGGCGGCGTCGAGCCAGCCGTGCTGTGGCTCGGCGGCGGTCCAGAAGTAGGAGCCGTCCGCGAGCAGGGCAACGGTGCCGTCATCGAGCACTCGACCGGTCTCATCGCACCACGGGGTGTAGATGACCTTCATCGGCTTGATGCGATCGACGCGACGGGTGATGACGCGGTCGACCAGCTTGGCGGCGTCGGGGCCAGAGATGCTGTACTTGCACATCGGGGTGATATCAAAGAGGGCGGCCGAGAAGCGAACCGCATGGTATTCCAAGTCGTGTGCTGGGAAATACGAGTCGGCGATGAAGAATCCCGACCAGTTACGCCAGCGGCGCGCCTGGTTGAGTTCTGCCGTGCGGGGGTGGAACGGGGTCTCGAGCGGCATGCGTTCCTCCCTCTCTCTCAGCGGCTTAGGCGGTACCATTGCCCGCACACGCATCCTAGCGATTCGGGGCGAGATTGGGAGGGACAGTGGCAGAACGGTACGACGCGATCGTTGTTGGCGGTGGGCATAACGGCCTCACTAGCGCGGCGTACCTCGCGAAGGCCGGACTGAAGGTCATCGTCCTCGAGCGCCGCTCCGTTCTCGGTGGTGCCACCCTCACCGAGTCGCCCGTGCCGGGCTACAAGTTCTCTGTCGCCTCGTATCTGGTGAGCCTGCTGCGCCCGCAGGTGATTCGCGAGCTGGACCTTGCGAAGCACGGCCTGCAGATGGCGCCGTCGGTCGGCACCTACACGCCGCACTGGGATGGCTACCTCGATCGCCGCACCGATCACGCCGACACGATTCGCGAGATTCGCAAGTGGTCGCACCGCGACGCCGACAACTACGACGACTTCAAGCAGACCGCCACCGACATCACCCGCTTCATTCGCCCGGCGATCGACATGCCGGCCCCCGACCCGTATGGCGATCCGAAGGAGTGGCTGGAGTACGCCGGTCTGGCCAAAGACTTCGGCCATCTGCCGCTGCGCACCAAGGGTGCACTCCTCGATTTGATCACCGGTAGCGCCTACGACTTCTTGCGCCGCTGGTTTGAAGGCGAGCCGCTCATCGGCACCATGTCGGCATCGGGCATCATCGGAACGTTCTTGGGCATCAAGTCGCCAGGCACCGGCATGGTCTTCTTGCATCACTACTTCGGCGAGATCGACGGCTCGTTCCGCGAGTGGGCGCTGCCGCAGGGCGGCACCGGTGCTGTCGCGGCGGCGATCGCCAGCGCAGCGCAGTCGTTTGGCGCCATCACCCGCACCGACGCCCCAGTGAAGCAGGTGTTGCTGCGCGGCGATAAGGCGATCGGGGTAGTGCTTGAGTCAGGCGAAGAGATCTACGGCGACACCATCGTCTCGGCGGCCGACGCGAAGCACACCTTTATTGACATGCTCCCTGCCGGCTCACTCCCGACCGACTTTGAGACGGCGATTCGCAACTTCAAGTTCCGCGGCAGCTCGGCGAAGGTGAACTTCGCCCTCGACGGCCTCCCTACCTTCACCGCCGCCCCTCCAGGGACCGGCCACCTCTCGGGTACCGTCAGCATCTCGCCAAGCCCGGATTACATGGAGCGTGCTTACGACGATGCGAAGCACGGCCACCCGAGCAAGCGCCCATTCCTCGACATGTTGATTCCAACGCTTGTTGACCCATCGATGGCCCCACCAGGGAAGCACGTGGCGACCGCCTTCGTGCAGTACGCGCCGCACAAGTTGGCGCCAGAGCATGGCGGCTGGGACAAGATCAAGGAGCAGTTCGGTGATCTGGTGGTCGATACCATCTCTGAGTTCGCCCCCGACTTCCGCGACAAGATCGTGGGGCGCCAGATCATGACCCCGCTCGACCTTGAGCGCACCATCGGCCTCACCGAGGGGAACATCTTCCAGGGCGAGATCCTGGTGCAGCAGATGGCCTTCAACCGACCGGTGAGCGGCTGGTCTCGCTACAAGACACCGATTCGCGACTACTGGCTCGCCAGCTCCTCGGCCCACCCGGGCGGCGGCATCATGGGGGCCCCCGGCCGACTCGCCGCTCTCGAGATCTTGAAGAGCAAGCGAGGGGAGGCGTAATGGCCCCCAAGAAGTCCGCACCGAAGGCTGCACCGAAGACGTTGAAGGCTTCAACGAAAGCCGAACTGCCTCCAAAGGTGCAAAAGGTGCCGCGCGCCGCAAAGCCCGCCGCCACCGCCGATGTGGTGGTGATCGGTGGCGGACATAACGGACTCGTTGCCGCCGCGTACTTGGCGCGTGCTGGCGTGAAGACGATCCTCGTTGAGGCGCGCACCGAACTCGGTGGCATGGCGCTCACCGGCGATGTCGATGGCGTTCGCGCCCCAATGCTCTCGCACACCGTGGGTCGCTTCCGACCGCGCGTCGCCCGCGACCTCGGCCTGCAAGGCAAGGTGAAGCTGGTTGAGCCTGAGGCGCGCAACTTCGCGCCGCATCCAACCAACGGCACCGCCATCACCCTCTGGCGCGACGCCAAGCGCACCGCCGCCGAACTCGCTACACGCCCCAATGGTGAAAAAACAGCCGCCGGCTACCTGAAACTCGACGGGCGCATGCGCCGCATTGGCGCCTACTTTGAGAAGGTGCTTGACGGCATTCCGCCCGATCTCGACGGCGGCAAGTCGGTCGCCGAGCTGCTCGCAGGCTTCGCCTTCCGCGCGCCGTTCA
>JAEMRB010000098.1 GCA_016463555.1 Chloroflexota bacterium | reverse complement strand
AAGCTCTCGTTGACGGTCGCCGCTCCCGCCACCTGGAAGGTCTTTGGTAATGGCGCCGAAACAGCGACAAGCGCCGATGGTGCTGGCGGCATGCTGCACACCTTCGCCGAGACCCCGCCACTTGCGAGCTATCTCTTTGCCTTCGCCGCCGGCCCGTTCGTTGGGCGACGCTTCGAGGTGGCCATCCCAGGCCGCGCCACCCCGGTGCAGGTCGGCCTCTGGTCGCGTGGCTCCCTAGAGAGGCACCTCTCGTACGACCTCTTCCAGAAGATGACGAGCCAAGCGTTCACCTACTTCGGTGAACTCTTCGGTCGCGAGTACCCATTCGAGAAGCTCGACCACGTCTACTGCCCCGAGTTCAACGTTGGCGCGATGGAGAACGTCGGCCTCATCACCTACACCGAGCGCTACATCTTCCTGAGCACGCCAACGCCGAGCGACGTGACCGATCTCGCCGAGGTGGTCTTCCACGAGATTGCCCACATGTGGTTCGGCAACCTGGTCACGATGCGCTGGTGGGACGACCTCTGGCTCAACGAATCATTCGCCACCTACGCGGCCGCCCTCTGCCTGACCGAAGGGTCGGAGCACACGACCGCCTGGCAGGAGTTCAACGTGCAGTTGAAGCGCTGGTCGCTGGTCGAAGACGACTCACCAACGACACATCCGATCGCCGGCACCGTCGCCGACACGGACCAGACCTTCCTGAACTTCGACGGAATCACCTACGGCAAGGGGGGTGCAGTGCTGAAGCAGCTCGGCGCGCGCCTTGGACGCGCCGGCTTCTCTGCAGGGCTACGCCTGCACTTCCAGCGACACGCGTTTGGCAACGCCACCCTCGCCGACTTCCTCACCTCGCTCGAAGAGGGGAGTGGCGTCTCGCTCGCCGACTGGTCGGCACAGTGGTTGCGCACCAGCGGGCCAAACAGACTCGGCGCCCAGATCACCCCGAGCGCTGGCGGCACCATCGGCAGCCTGACGGTCACCCAAGAGGTCGTCTCGGGCGACAACGTGCTGCGCGAACACCTGCTGCGCGTCGCCCTCCTCTACCCGGGCGATGCGCACACGGTGGCCATTGAGCCACACGAAGCCCTGGTGACCGGGGCGCGCACCGATGTGCCGAGCGCCGCTGGGCGGCCACTCCCACTTGCCGTGATCCCGAATCACGACGACCTCGCCGTCGGTAAGCTCGCCCTCGATGAGGCGACGCTCCGCTTCGCTGAGACACGGATGGAGTCGATTCCCGACGGGCTCTTGCGCCAGCTCACCTGGATGGCGATCTACGAGCTCGTGCGCGACGGCCGCTACCCGGCGCCTCGCTACGCGCAGCTGCTGATCGACCGCCTCCCGCATGAAGTTGACTCTTCCATCGTGCAGGGTGTTGTTGAGTCAACGCTGAGCGGCCTCCTGCTTCGCTATCTCCCTGATGGCGAGCGCGAGCGCTGGGGGAGCCTCATCGTTGATGCCGCACGCGCCCGGCTAGCCCGCGGTGGCAGCGAGGGGATGCGCATTGTCTGGTCGCGAATCATGGTGATGGCCTCGGTCACGCCTCGAGATGTTGAGGAGACATGGCAGGTTGCGGCCGGCGAGACGCCGCTCGACGGCGTTGAGATCGATCAGGATCATCGCTGGTCGCTGCTCGTACGCGCTGCCTCATTCGGCGCACCGAACAGTGCAGAGCGCCTTGCAGCAGAGGCGCAGCGCGACCCGAGTGACCGCGGCGAACGTTCGCTCCTCGCCGCCGAGGTAGCTACGCCAAACGTTGCGGCGAAGCGTGCGGCATGGGCGCGCATCCTTCGCTCGGACGGGTACGGCAGCGTACGTAAGACACTCGCCGCTGCGAGCGGGTTCGCCTGGCCGTGGCAGCATGAGCTGCTCGCCCCATACGTTGCCCAGATCCCAACGGCACTCCTCGCCCTCGGATCAGCCGACGCAACGTTTGCGCGCGACCTGGTCACGCGTAGCGCCTCGCTCGGGCTGTGGGGGTCACCAACATCGATGCTCGCCGCTATTGACGCGCTCCTCGCGAACATTGCCGATCCAGCGCATGGCATCCCAGCGGTTGACGCGGCACGCCTGCGACGCTTCGCTCTGCTTGAGCGCGATGGCCTCATTCGCGTGTTGCGACAGCAGGGCACTAGCGGCAAGTGACCCCCTACCTCTCCGCCGCCACGAAGGCGGCAACGGCGAGACGTGCACTCCTCCTCTTGACACTCCTTGCCCTTATTGCCGCGGGGACGGTCATGGGCTACTTCTCGGTGCTCGATCTCGTCGCAATTAATCGAGCAACCGAAGATGATGCCTCGCGCGCCTTAAGCACGGTCCTCACAGCGAACGTTGTCGTGCTCTGTGCGGTGCCAGTGGCTTGGTTTTTCCTTCTTCGTTGGCTAGCTGCCAGCCTTCGGAATGCCCACGCACTCGCAACGCCGCACCCCGTCGTGGCACTGGCGATGATCAATCGTGAGGTCCTGCTCGCCGCACTCCCCGGCCCGCTGATTGGCCAGCCCAGTCGCCTGATGGCCGCGCACACGAGGAGCCTGGCCGACGCACACCTCCACACGGGCGCTTCGCGCCTCAAGGTTGGCGACAGTTCAGCTCGCTGGGCTGGTCGACTCTCTCTGATCGTTGCGCCCCTTTGGGTGTTCGGCTTGGTGAGTTCAGGCACATACGCCCAGTCGGTGATTTGGGTACCAGCTGCCTGGGTCGCCTTGAGCGCCGTGGCGATCCTCTTGCGGCAAGCCATCGCAAAGATTCAACTAAGTGAGGAGCTCATGAGTGCCCTACAAAGGGCCGATGAGCGTTCGTCAGCGCGCGCGGCAAGATAGGGGCAGACATGGCCACTCGCCGACTCCTCCCCAAGAACGAGACCATCTTTACTGGCGCGATTGTTGCGAGTGCCCTGCTGCTCGCGCTGCGCGGCTGGCTCCTCTTCCGTAGCGGCGACAACATCCTCGCCTACGCGGCAGACCCCGTTGCCTCAGCTCCGGGAATTCTTGGTGAGCAGCTCGCCCTCTCAGTCCTTCGCCTCGTTGCGGTCGTTCTCGATGTTGCCGCTGGCCTTGCAGTTCTCAGTTGGATGGCGCGCCTGCAGCATGAGGGGCTGCTCTCGAGCCGCGAGCGACGTCTCGCCATCCTTGCTGGAGGCCTCCCGTGGACCCCACTCCTTCTCGCCCAGTCAATCGCCACGCCACCGGTTGCCCTGCTCGTCTTCACTGGACATGTGGTGTGGGTTGGGCTGGTAGCGCTGCTGGTGCGCCGCGCACGTGTGGCGCGCCTGATCACCGACGGCTCATTCGCCGCCGGGGGTGCTATCGCAGCGTTGCTCCTTGGGGCATGGCTCCTGGG
>JAEMRB010000018.1 GCA_016463555.1 Chloroflexota bacterium | reverse complement strand
CTTCGCGTAACTCGACCACCGCCTCACCAGAGGCGATATCGGCAAGGCCATCCCCTGGCCCGAGTGCGGCGCGAACTGCAACGACGCCTTTGCGTAGGGCGGCACCGTGGGCGTCGCGAAGCTGCGTCGTCCAGGCGCGGTACGGCAGGAATCTGGCGCGGGCCCGTTCGTCATTCAGCTCATCAAGGATTCGCTCAAGGAGTTGCGCCGCGCGCAGTCCGGCTTGGTCGAGTGCTGGATCGGCGTGTCGAGGGAGGTGCGGCTCAGCCATCGCTACTCCAGCGAGTGGATCGGCTCGCCCTTCAGCGCAAGGGCGAGATAGCGACCGGTATGGCTGCGCTTCACCTTTACAACCTGCTCAGGCGTCCCCTCTGCGATGAGTTCGCCACCGCGGCTTCCGCCGTCGGGTCCAAGATCGATCACCCAGTCTGCGGTCTTGATCACATCAAGGTTGTGCTCGATCACGATGACGCTGTTGCCGCCATCAACAAGTCGATGCAGAACATGCAGCAGACGATCGACATCGGCGAAGTGCAGGCCCGTGGTTGGCTCGTCGAGGATGTACATCGTGCGGCCGGTTGAGCGACGGGCCAACTCTGTGGCGAGCTTGACCCGCTGCGCCTCGCCGCCCGAGAGCGTCGTTGCCGACTGGCCGAGGCGGAGATAGCCGAGGCCCACCTCGCTCAGCGTCTTGAGTCGATTGCGAATCGCTGGTACCGCGGAGAAGCGCTCCAGCGCATCCTCCACCTGCAGCTCCAGCACATCGGCGATCGTCATCCCCTTCCAGGTCACCTCGAGCGCCTCGCGGTTGTAGCGCTTCCCCTGGCACGTTTCGCAGGGCACATAGACATCGGGGAGGAACTGCATCTCAATCTGCAAGATGCCGTCACCAGAACAGGTCTCGCAGCGGCCACCCTTGACGTTGAAGGAGAAGCGGCCGGCTGAGTAGCCGCGGAGTCGCGCCTCTTGTGTGGCGGCGAAGAGCTCGCGGATCGGCGTGAAGAGACCGACGTAGGTGGCAGGATTCGAGCGCGGCGTACGGCCGATTGGGCTCTGGTCAATCTCAATCACCTTGTCGATCTCGTCGAGCCCCGTGATCCTATCGTGCGCCCCTGGTCGCTCTTTCGCGCCGTGCAACCTGCGCGCGAGCGCCTTCTGCAGGATGTCGGTGACGAGGGTGCTCTTGCCGCTCCCCGAGACGCCCGTCACGGCAACGAATTCGCCGAGCGGAAAGGCGACGTCAAGCTCGCGGAGATTGTGCTCACGCGCCCCCTTCACCGTGATCGCCTTGCCACTCCCCTTGCGGCGCGTCTTCGGCACCGCCACCGAGCGGTCGCCACGAAGGTAGGCACCTGTAATGGAGTCTTTCGCGGCGAGGAGCTCCTTGAACGTGCCGTTCGAGATCAGGCGGCCGCCCATTTCACCTGCGCCAGGCCCAATATCAACGACCCAGTCGGCGGTGCGAATCGTCTCTTCGTCATGCTCAACCACCAGCACCGTATTGCCCAGGTCGCGCAGCCGAATCAGCGTGGCGATCAGGCGAGCGTTATCACGCTGGTGCAGGCCAATCGATGGCTCATCAAGGATGTAGAGGACGCCGACCAATCGTGAGCCGATCTGCGTCGCCAGGCGAATGCGCTGCGCCTCACCACCAGAGAGCGTCGTTGCAGAGCGATCGACGGTGAGGTAGTCAAGACCAACGTCAACGAGAAAGCCGGCACGCTCGCTGATCTCCTTGATTACCGCCTTGGCGATCGTGCGTTCGCGTTCGCCGAGCGCCTTGGAGAGGGTGTTGATCCACGGCACCAGTTCGCCGATCGGCATGGAGGCCACCTCGGCGATGTTGCGTCCGTCCACGCGCACGGCGAGGATCTCGGGCTTCAGGCGGCGACCCTTGCAGTCGGGGCAGGGCCTACTCACCATGTAGCGCTCGATCTCCACGCGCACCAGCTCAGAGTCGGTCTCTTTATGACGGCGCTCAAGGTTCGCGATGATCCCCTCAAACGCAGCCTTATAGGTGTTGCTGTAGCTCGAGTTTTCGTAGGTCACCGTGTAGCGATCCTCGCGCTCAGCGTGCAGCAGGTAGTCGAGCGCACCCTTCGGGAGATCGCCCAGCGGCGTCTTCGGGTTCCACTTGTTCGCCTTCATCGCTGCAGTGACCACCTTCAAGTACCAGCTCCCCTCTGGTGAGCGGGACCACGGGATCAGGCCGCCGGTGAGCACCGACTTCTCTGGATCGATCACGCGCTCCTCGTCGACCTCGAGGCGGAAGCCGAGACCGGTGCAGGTTTCGCAGGCGCCGTGCGGGGAGTTGAAGCTGAACGAACGCGGCTGCAGGTCATCAATCACCGTACCGTCGTAGGCGCAGCCGAGCTTCTCGCTGAAGAGTCGCTCTTCGAAGGCTGGCTTCTCCTTCTCGGCTGGGGCGGGGGCAACAATGGCGAGCCCCTCGCCCAACTTGATCGCCGTCTCTACAGAGTCGGCAAGCCGGCTGCGATCAGGAATTGGGAGTGGCTTCCCCTTCTCGTCTACCGGATGCTGCACCACGAATCGATCGACGATGACCTCAATAGAGTGGCGCCTCTTCTTGTCGAGCTTCGGCAGATCATCAGCACTGAGGTCGTATTGAATACCGTCCACGCGTACGCGGCTGAATCCAGACTTGCGGGCCGACTCATACATGCGCTCGCCTTCGCTCTTGCGATCGCGCAGGAGTGGGCCGAGCACGAGGATGCGTGTGCCGTCAGGGAGCTTGAGGATCTCTTCGACGATCTGGTCGAGCGAGACACGACTGATCGGACGGTCGCACTTTGGGCAGTGCGGGGTTCCGGCTCGCGCGTAGAGGAGTCGGAAGTGATCCCAGATCTCGGTGATCGTGCCAACGGTCGAACGCGGGTTGCGCGACGAACCCTTCTGATCAATGGAGATCGCCGGCGAGAGCCCGTCGATGGAATCAACGTCGGGCTTCTCCATCTGCCCAAGGAACTGGCGTGCGTACGCTGAGAGGCTCTCAACGTAGCGTCGTTGACCTTCGGCGTAGATGGTGTCGAAGGCGAGGCTCGACTTGCCTGAGCCGGAGATGCCGGTAACGACGACGAGCTGGTCGCGTGGAATGTCAAGGTCGATCCCCTTCAGGTTGTGCTCGCGGGCGCCGCGAACGGAGATCTTGTTCTGTCCCACGACTACCCCCTTCGCTTCGGCCGCTCGCCACGGCGCTTGATCACATTCGGCGTCACGCTCGGATCCCAGGTGCGGCGACGTACGGGCGCCTCAGCCGCTGGAGGCTGACCTGCATCGGGGATCGTACCCGTCTCCTCTTCATGCTCGTCACGGAGCCCTGGGAGCCAGTCGGCGGCGGTATCAAGCGCTGGGGCAACAAGCGTGTGGGCGGCGGCGCCAATCCCCTGAGGGGCTGTCTTTGCGGGAGCGCCTCGTCGGCTGCCACCTTGCGCCTCGCGGGCTGCACGCTCTGCCGCCCGCTCAATCGCCGTCGCCGCATCCTCCTCGAGCACCGACGTTCGGAGCATGCGGATCTCATCGCGGATGGCCGCCGCGCGCTCAAACTCGAGTGCCTTGGAGGCGATCTGCATCTGCGCCTCGAGCTGCTTCACGAGCTTCTCAATCTCGGTGCGCCCAACCTCACTCAGGGCGCCGCCGCGCTTCCCGCCGGCATAGGTATCGGCCTTCTCGGCCACGCTCTTGAGCCGATCGTTCAGGTCACGGATCGGCTTCGAGATCGTAGTGGCGGTAATGCCGTGATCGATATTCCACTGCTCCTGGATCGCGCGTCGACGATCTGTCTCAGAGATCGCCACCTTCATGGATTCGGTCATCTTGTCGGCGTAGAAGACGACCTCGCCACCCGTGTTGCGCGCCGCGCGTCCGACCGTTTGGATGAGCGCCCACGCTGAACGCAGGAAGCCCTCCTTGTCGGCATCCAGAATCGCCACCAGCGTCACCTCAGGAAGGTCAATCCCCTCGCGAAGCAGGTTGATGCCCACGATCACATCGAAGACGCCGAGGCGCAGGTCTCGCAGGATCTCAATGCGCTCGAGCGTGTCAATCTCGCTATGGAGGTAGCGCACGCGGATCCCCGCCTCTTCAAGGTACGACGAGAGCTCTTCGGCCATGCGCTTCGTGAGGGTCGTAACGATCACGCGCTCCTTCTTCTTCACGCGACCTTGGATGCGCTCGAGGAGATCGTCGATCTGTCCCTTTGTCGGGAGCACGGTGATGTGGGGATCTACCACCCCTGTCGGTCGAATCAGCTGCTGCACCACACGCTCCGCACGCTCTCGCTCGTAGCTGCCAGGCGTTGCCGAGACATAGATCACTTGTCGCACGCTTGTCTCAAACTCCTCAAAGGTCAGTGGACGATTATCAAGGGCACTCGGCAGTCGGAATCCGAAGTCGACAAGAATCTCTTTTCGCGAGCGGTCGTTCTTGTACATGCCGACAACCTGCGGAATGCTCATGTGGCTCTCATCAACAACGAGGAGCCAATCTGCCGGGAAGTAGTCGAGCAGTGTCCACGGCCGGGAGCCGGGCTCGCGGCGCGAGAGGTGACGCGAGTAGTTCTCGATTCCTGAACAGAAGCCGACCTCGCGCATCATCTCCAGGTCAAAGGTGGTGCGTTGGCGCAGGCGCGCTGCCTCCAAGACCTTGCCGGTCGCCTCTAGCTCGCGACAGCGCCCCTCCATCTCAATCTCAATGTCGCGAATCGCTTCAGAGAGCTTCGCCGCGGGCGTCACATAGTGGGTGGCCGGATAGATCGTCATATCGTTCCGCTCTGCAAGGATCTCCCCCGTCAGTGGATCAACTTCGGCGATTCGTTCCACCTCGTCACCGAAGAACTCCACACGCAGGATTGTCTCCTCGCCAGCAGGCTGCACCTCGAGCGTGTCGCCGCGCACACGGAACTTGGCGCGGCCGAGGGTGGCATCGTTGCGCTGGTACTGCAGGTCGACGAGGTGGCGCAGGATGGCATCGCGGCGATACTTCCCCGACTTGCGCACCTTGAGCACGGTTGCGCCGTAGTCGACAGGCGCGCCAAGGCCGTAGATGCAGGAGACCGACGCCACGATGATCGTGTCGCGACGCTCAAAGAGCGCCTTGGTAGCGGCGTGTCGCAGCTGGTCAATCTCATCATTGCGACTGGAGTCTTTCTCAATATAGGTGTCGGAGCGTGGGAGGTAGGCCTCCGGTTGGTAGTAGTCGAAGTAGGAGACGAAGTACTCGACAGCATTCTCGGGGAAGAACTCCTTCAACTCGGCATAGAGCTGAGCGGCGAGCGTCTTGTTGTGCGCAAGGACGAGCGTTGGCCGTTGCACCTGCTGAATGACGTTGGCAATGGTGAAGGTCTTCCCTGTTCCTGTTGCTCCGAGGAGGACCTGGTGATGGAGGCCGTCGGTGAGCCCTTGGACGAGCTCCGTAATGGCGGTCGGCTGGTCGCCGGTGGGGACGAAGTCGGAGCGCAGGGCGAAGGGGCGCCCCGCGGAGGGGGCCAGTTCAGCCGTGGGTTCAGTCGATGGATTCACCCTGCAAGCATAGGCGGCGAAGCACGAGGCTCGCCGCGTGCACGGTTTCAGGCAGCGGGCCACTCCCGTCAATCGGAACCGCCCCGATCCCCGCCATCTCCGCAGGGATCCCCGCCTGTGCGGCGTTGCGCACCTGGAACTCATCCGCGCTGCCGCCACGGATCACGAAGCGGTCGCGGCGGACTCCCTCGTCAGCCTGAAGGAAGAGAACGCCGTCGAGTTCCTCAGCGAGGCCGGAGCGGCCCAGCGCGATCGCCTCAACGAGCAGGATGCGGACCCCCCGTGCCTGCGCATCTCGACTCGCCTCACTGATCGCTTGGCGTACGACCGGCCACTGCAACTCCTCAATGCGGGCCATCACGGACGGGTCGGCAAACGCCCGTGCCGCGAGGAGCTTGGTGTCGAGGCTCTCATCAGCGCGACGCGCATCTGGCACGACCGCGAGGATGGCGTCGCGAAGTGGCGCATCGGACGAACGTGCTGCGCGGAGGAGTGCATCCGCATCGACGTGCTCCACAGCGCCGCCAATAGCCTCCTGCAACTCATCGCTCGCGACAAGTGCTGCGGCGAGACTGCTCTTCCCTGACGCGATGAGCCCACCAAGGCCAACGCGGACAAGTCGACCTCTCACTTCGCCACCTCCCCCTCGAGAGCAAGCCACGCCTCTTCGGCCCCTTGGAGCGCCGCCGTAACGTCGGCTAGCTCGCTCGCCACCTTTGCTAGTTCGGTATACGAGGCGAGGACGTTCGGGTCAAGCATCGCGAGTTCCAGGTGTCCCTTCCGCAGCCCATGTCGCTCGAGGTCAGACTCAATCGCAGCGCGACGACGGCGCGCCTGCTCCTTGCTGAGCCGCTCCGGCTTCGGCGCCTCACTCTTTTTCGGGGCTGGCGCGGCAACCTTCGGCTGAGGCTTGGTGAGCAGGGTCTGATGTGTCGTGAGGGCGCCTGGCGCACCGAGTCGTCCCGCAACAAGGGCATCGGCACTCGTCGTGCTCCAACCCGCGGCGACCGCCTCTCGCCACGCGGTATAGCCACCATCAAAGGCGGCGACGACGCCATCTTCAACGACCCAGAGCGATGTGCAGATGCGCTCAAGGAGTCGACGATCGTGACTGACGACAAGGAGTGTTCGCTCGCCATCAAGAAGGAATCGCTCGAGCGATTCGCAGGCGTCAATGTCGAGATGGTTCGTCGGCTCGTCGAGCAGGAGCAGGTTTGCAGGCATGAGACCGAGAATGGCGAGCTCTAGCCGACTGCGCTCACCGCCAGAGAGCACCGCGACCTCCTTCCCCACCGCATCACCACGGAAGAGGAACTTCGCGAGATGTGCCCGCGCTTCAGAAACTTCAACAGGTACGGCGGCACGCAACGCTTCAAGCACCGTGGCTCCATGGAGTCCTGCGGCGCGGACCTGGGCGAGATACCCAGGCACCACGCCACCGGCAATCTCCACGTTTCCGTCGAGGGCTGGGAGGAGGCCAGCGATGGTCTTTAGCAGCGTTGATTTTCCAGCGCCGTTGGGGCCCACGATCCCGACGCGCTCGCCGCGGCGAAGGGCGAGGCTGCGCGCACGGGTGATCTCAACCTGCGCCGGCTCTCGATATCCGATGGACGCCTCGCTAAGCCGCAGCGGCTCTGCAGGACCACGCCCGGCTCCTTCCGCTGCAATTGAAAGCGAGATCGCCTTGCGCTCACGAACGACCGGCTCGATCGCAGCGAGACGGCGCTCATGCTCGTGCATCTTGGCGTACTTGCGATGGCTTCGATACGTCTGAATGAGCTCTCGCTCACGTTCAATCTCTTTCTCGCGGCGATCTGCGTCCCGCTCATCGCCCTCATCGGCGGCACCGCGCTGCTTCGCATAGGCGCTGTAGTCCCCACGGAAGCGCGTCACGTGACGGGCGCGGACCTCCCAGACTCGATTGATGACAGCATCAAGGAAGGCGCGATCGTGGCTGGCGACAATGAGCGCGCCGTTGCGTGCGCGCAGCGCCCCCTCCAGCCACTCAATCGCCTGAATGTCGAGATGGTTGGTCGGCTCGTCGAGCAGAAGAAGGTCTGGATCTGCGATCACGAGTCGCGCCAGCGCGACGCGGGTCTGCTCCCCTCCGGAGAGGCGCGCAGGGGCCTCGTCGTGCCGTGCCGTTGGGAAGCCGAGCCCTCGTAGCGCCGCACCCACCCGGTCTTCCAGGGCGTAGCCATCGGCGGCATCGAATTTCGTCCGCGCCTCGGCGTATTCGGTTGAGCCGGCACGACCATCAAGCTCCATATCGCGAAGTGCAGCGGCCAGGGAGACGATCTCGGCGGCACCCCCGATCACGGCGTCAATGAGCGTTGGGGCGTTCAGCAGATCGGGGTCCTGCGCCGACTCTTGCGCGAGGAGGCTGATGCGTAAGCCCTTGGCATGCTGCACGCGACCCTGGTCGGGAGACTCAAGCCCTGCGACCATCTTGAGAAGGGTCGTCTTCCCCGCCCCGTTCGGGCCGACCAGGCCGATGCGCTCCCCAGCGGCAACGCTCAGCGTCACCTCGTCGAGGATGACGGCGGCGCCGATCTCGCGACGGACATCGCTCAACGTGATGATGCTCATGCCGCCTCCCCCTGACGCGCCGAGCGACGACGCGCCGCAGCACGCTCACTGCGTGTTGCACCGACCGTCTCTGGGGTGACCCGCTCACTCCAGCGGGGTCCGCGCACAGCACGCGACGCCGCAGCGCGTCCCGCGCCGCGTGGAGCACGCTGACAGGTACGGCAGACATGCGTGCCGCGACCCCCAACGACCGAACGCTGAATTGCCGCACCACAACGGTGACATGGCTCACCGGTGCGCTGGTAGACATCAAGACGCTCCTGCATCTCACCATCGCCATCTGGTGCCGTGTAATCGTTGATTGAGGAGCCGCGGGCCACAACCGCCTCGCTCAGCACGCCGACGATCGCGAGGTGTAGCGCGTCAAGCTGCGCAGGGCGCAGCTTGCTCGCAGGGGTGAGCGGATGGATCTTCGCGCGCCAGAGCGCCTCATCGGCGTAGATGTTGCCGATCCCAACGATGCAGCGCTGGTCGAGGAGGAGACTCTTGATGCGCGTGCCGCGATGCGCAATGAGTGAGCGAAGGGCGTCGGCGGTGAACGCCGCTGCGAGCGGCTCAACACCATGGTCGGCGAGGAGCGGCGGCGAGTTCGGGTCGAGGCTTGAGGCGGCCTCACCGTCGCTACGCTGCGCGACGAGCGCAACGCGCCCAAACGCACGGACATCCCGGAAGCGAAGTTCACGACCATCGTCCAACGTGAGCGAGAGGCGAATATAGGGGTCCCGCTCTGCCACAGCGGGCAGTACCAGCAGCTGTCCCGTCATGCGCAGGTGCACGAGCAGCAGGATTCCACCGGAGAGTTCTACGATGATCCACTTCGCGCGACGACGTGTGCCGAGGATGCGCCGGCCACGAACCGCATCGGTGAACGAGGGGGCATCAGGGGTCGCAAGATTGCGTTCACGAAAGACGTTGGCGCTAGTGATCGTTGCGCCAGTAACGAGTCGTGCGAGATCGCGGACGACCGTCTCCACCTCAGGCAGCTCAGGCACGGGCGGACCACGGCTTCATCTCGTCCCATCGCGGACCACTCTTCACATCAACCGTGAGTGGCACATCCAGCTTGAGTGCCCCCTCCATCGTGTCAACAAGGATTGGCACGAGTCGATCGACCTCACCGTTCGGCACCTCCATCAGCAGTTCGTCGTGTACCTGCAGCACGAGTCGCGCCGTAAGGCCCGCCTCTGCAAGTCGTGGCGCCAGCCGGATCATGGCGATCTTGATCACATCGGCCGCCGTTCCTTGAATGGGATGGTTAATGGCGGCACGCTCCCCCGCCGCACGCAGCGCAGGGTTCCCCGCTCGCAGTTCTGGGATCGGCCGGCGGCGCCCGAGCTGCGTTGTGACGGAGCCGTTCGTTCGCGCCTCCTCCTTGATGGTGTCGATGTAGCGACGAATCCCCGGATAGCGCTCGAAGTAGCCGGCGATGAATGTCTTTGCCGCATCTCGAGAGATGCCTGCGCGCGTGGCTAAGCCGAAGTCGCCCATGCCGTAGGCAATGCCGAAGTTGACCATCTTCGCCATGGCGCGCTCATCGGCGTCCACGTCGGCGGCGGGCTTGCCGAGCACACGAGCGGCGGTCGCACGGTGAATATCCTCTCCAGCGGCGAAGGCGGCGATCAGGTGTTCGTCACGCGTGACGTGCGCCAAGATGCGCAGCTCGATCTGGCTGTAGTCCGCCGCCACCAGGGTGTTCCCCCTCTCCGCAATGAAGGCGTTGCGGATCTTGCGGCCGAGGGCGGTTCGAATCGGAATGTTCTGCAGGTTTGGATCGGTGGAGCTGAGTCGCCCCGTTGCCGCCACCGCCTGCTGGAAGGTGGTGTGCACACGGCCGTCACCCTCAACAAGCTTCGGCAGCGCCTCCACGTAGGTGCTCTGCAGCTTCGAGACGGTGCGCCACTCCATGGCGATCCCAACGATCGGATGCTCCCCCTGGATCTCCTCCAGCACGCTCGCATCGGTCGACCAGGCGCCCGTCTTTGTCTTCTTCCCCTTCGGCAGGCTCAGCTCCACAAAGAGGAGTTCGCCGAGCTGCTTCGGCGAGCCGAGCGCAACAGGGTGACCGACGGCCTGCTCGGACTCACGCTCGAGGCGCGCAATCTCTGCAGTGAATGCCGTGCTCAGCTCACTCAGCGCGGAGCGATCAACGGCGACGCCAGCGATCTCCATACGTGCGAGCACTTCGACCAGCGGCAACTCGATCTCGCGATAGAGGCGCAGCGTTCCCGCCTCGCGCAACTCTTCGGCGAGGGGGCCGCGCGACGCTCGAGTCACGAGCGCAGCAAGAACCGCCTCCTGCAGCGGCTCGAGCCGGTCAGGGAGATCGGCGCCGAGTCGCGCGGAGGCAACCTCCACCAGCCCAGGGTTGCGCATGGTGACATTCGCAATCCAGGTGGCTAGTGCAACGTCGTCAATGAGGCGTGGCGAGGCGTCTGGTCGAATGCTCACCATGGCGCCAATCAGACCCTTCACGCCGAGGCCGGCAATCTCACGCGTAGAACTCGCCAGCGATTCAAGAAGTGCATGCACCACGGCGCCATCGTCGGCGGCGAGAATGGTCCCCGCGTCATCGACGATCGCGATCGCTAGCTCGGCCTCTGGACCACGGCGGTCCGCACCCACACCGCCAATGGCGAGGTGCCCCTGCGGCGAAAGGCCGCGGAACGCATCTCGTGCCTCGTCAGCGGCGCGCAGGACGCGAATCCCCGCCGCGGCGAGGTCGCCACGCTTCACCTGTTCAATCTTGGAGTGGGCATCCGATTCGTCTGTGGCGCTGCTCGCCGCTTGGGTTGATCGGCCAGCAGCGGTATTCCCCGCCGTCACCGCATCGAAGTTGAATCCGAGTTGTAGGTCACTCGCAGGGCTCGCCTTCGGCGCAGCCTTTGCGACCGGCGCAGCAGGGGCGCGCAGCGCAGCCCCCGCCGCTGCTGCACTCACTGCAGCGTTTGCAGCAACGCGATCCTCACCGGCGAGTGGCGGTAGACGCTGTGCGAGCGCGCGGAACTCCAAGTCGCGGAAGAGGGCGAGCGCCGCTTCGCGGTCATACACCCCAATCTCGCCACCCGTGGCCGGCAGGGCGAGTGGCGCATCGCGATCAATGGTCATCAGCCCCTGGCCGGCAAATGCCGCATCGCGGTTCGCAGCGAGCGACTCTCGGATGCGCACAGGCTCGACCTCATCGAGACGCGCGTAGAGCTGTTCAAGCGAGCCGAAGCTTGCAATCAACTTAGAGGCGGTCTTCTCGCCCACACCTGGGACACCAGGAATGTTGTCCGAGCTGTCTCCCTTGAGCGACTTAAAGTCCACCATCTGCTCTGGGGTGAGGCCGTACCGCGCGAAGACTCGCTCTGGGTCGTATTCAACGATGGCATCAGCTCCACCCTTGGCGGTATGCATCAGGTGAACCTTTTTGGTAACCAGCTGCAACATGTCAAGGTCCCCCGAGACGATGTGCACCTCCCAGCCATCGCGCTCCGCGGCGGTGGCGATGGTGCCGATCACGTCATCCGCCTCGTACCCCGTTGCCTCAAGGAGCGGTAGACCGAGCGCTGCAACTAGGTCGCGCACGATCGGCACCTGAGAGCGCAACTCATCCGGCATCGACGGCCGCTGTGCCTTGTACGCGGGGAATCGCTCATGTCGATAGGTGGTGCCCGGGGCATCAAAGGCCACGATGGCACGCTCGGGATCAAGGTCGGCCATCGTCCTGAGCAGGATGCTGGTGAAGCCGTACGCGGCGTTGGTCAGCTGTCCGCGGCTATTCGCCAGCGGCGGCAGCGCATGGAAGGCGCGATAGATCAGCCCATAGGCATCAACGAGGAGGAGTCGGCGCTTGGTTGGCATACCGCGAGGGTACCGCAGGAGTGCAGAGCCCTTCGGCTAGGCGCGACGCCTCCGCACGCTCACGAAGACCACCGCGAGGCTCCCCGTCAGCAGAAGCAGAGCGGCCCCAGAGGCGATGGCGGCGCCATCAAGCGCCCCCGACTCCAGGATCTGACCGGTCACTTCGTCCGCCTTCGCGTCGATTGAGGCTTCGGGGACCAGGCTCGATGCGAGCGGGTCAGCTCCAGCCTCCATTCGCGCTGCGCTCTCGGCGCTGCCCGCCAACTGACCAGCGACGCCCCCAAGAAGGAGTGCGCCGGAGAGTGCGGCGCCCGCGAGGGCACCACGCGGCGCGGCGCTCACCCAGCCGAAGAGGACTGATCGCCAGCCGCTTGCAGCGCGCTGGGCCCGAGCCTCGGCGATGCGTGCAATCTCGCTGCGTACGGTCGGGTTAGCGAAGGGGTTGCGGGTGCGGCGGGGCTCACTGGCGCGATAGGCGCTCAGCGGATCGTGCTCAGGGGTGCCAGCGGCGTTGCTCATCTCACTCTCCCAACGATAACGGGGCGCCGGCGGTTCCCGGCCGCAGGTCGGCGAGGAGGCGGCGCAGCTCTTCGCGCCCCCGGCTGATGCGGCTCTTGATGGTTCCCACCGATACCCCCGTTAGCTCGGCGATCTCTGCATAGTCGTAGCCGTCGACGTCGTAGAGGAGGATGGCCCGCCGTCGCTCCTCAGGGATCGCCCCGAGGGCGGTCGCCAGGGCGGCGGCGAGCTCGCTCGCCTCAGCACGCTGTGCCGGGTCAGAGGCCGCCCCCGCCTGCGGCTCTGCCGCAACGCGCTCACGGTGCGCACCCTCCCCCGCCTCCTCATTCGCCTCGCTGGCGAACGGGAGCGTCGGGTGTCGGCGCTCACGTCGCATCAGGTCGCGCGCGGCGTTCTCCACGATCCGCACGAACCAGCCGCGAAGGTTGGTCGGCGCGACCCGGTCGAGGGAGCGGTACGCCGAGAGGAGCCCCGCCTGCAGGGCGTCGTCGGCACTCGCCTCGCTCCCCGTGATGCGCAGGGCCATCCGCCACGCCAGGTCGAGATCGGGGGTGAAGAGGTCGCGGAAGGCATCCTGGGAGCCCGCTCGTGCGGCGGCGAGCAGCGCCGTACGCTCCGCCCCCTCGCCTCCGCCTGCTCTGCCGCCTCGTGTCATGTGCCTAGTGTGCCGCGCCGCTAGGATCTATGGGTGCCGAAGTGGCGAAATGGCAGACGCAACCGACTCAAAATCGGTCGACTGAAAGGTCATGTGGGTTCGACTCCCACCTTCGGTACCAA
>JAEMRB010000097.1:2180-3375 GCA_016463555.1 Chloroflexota bacterium | reverse complement strand
GATAGGCAATCGTGGAGCTCTTCGGGTTCATGGAGCGGAGACAGCCCTCAGTGCGGCCTACGCGCTTCGCGATCTTCGCGTACGTGTCGCCCTTGCGAATCGTCTCAAGCCGTACCGGTCCTGCGTTCAGTGCAAAGAACGTTGTGTAGGCTGTGGTTCCACTCTTGTAGCCGAGACGCGCCGCAACCTTTGCCAGTCTGCTCTCACCAGCCCGAACCGTCGTGTACTGCACCGGTGCCGTCTCAGGGGTGAAGAGGAGATCTGGGTTGACGACTGGAGGAGTTGCAACATCGAGCACTTCGAGCATTGCAAGGCGGACAATGTGTCCGATCCCCTTGAGGTCGCGATAACTCAGGTAAATCTCAGATCCCCCGTCGCCCAGCGCATCGGCCGCGGTCACACTCCAGCCGCTTGCGATCGGCCAGAGCAGTGCCCCCGGTGTGCTTAGGGTGCCGAGGGACCACTGTGTGCTTGGCGTAAAGCTGACTGCGCCAGCAGCCTGTGATGCCATGAGCGCTCCATCAGTTGCCCGCCAAAGCACGGTGGCATCTGGCACGCCATCGCCGCTGATATCAAGGAGCACCGTTTTGGCATCAGCGCCAGTCGTCGTCTCCAGAAGCTGCATTGGTGCTGCAGTCGTGCTGATTTCAAAGAGACGGAGCCGCGCTGCCGTTGGGTCGATGAGATCCGGCGTGCGCTCGGTGATGAAGAGCTCCTGAATGACGTCGGCGGAGGTGTCGGCGACGTCGAGGGCGAGGTTTGCCGTCGCATCGAAGCCGGTGTAGGCGTCGAGGATGGTGACCGAGGTGCCAAGGACGCCGCTGGAGATCGGCGTCTTCGTGAGGCTGGTTGCGCCGTTTGCCGCACGCCAAAGGCTGAGCACGGAGAGGCCCCCGTCACGCTCGGTTCGTGCAATGTCACGGTCGATCAGGGTGGTGCCCGCTAGTGCCGGAACGGTGCCTGGCACCCGATTGCGGAGGCGTCCATTCGTGCCCACATACTTGTCGGCGGAGAGGAATTTAATCGAACCATCAGCGCCGATGGCGGTGAAGTCGCCTTTCCCGTCGCCGGTGACATCAATCCCTGGCGAGATGATGCGGTTCGGCTCTACCCAATTGATGCTGTACTTATAGGCACGTGACCCAGGAACGCTGTACGAGGTTTCTCCGGTAGCGTTTGCGTCGACCGTGTACCA
>JAEMRB010000097.1:0-2080 GCA_016463555.1 Chloroflexota bacterium | reverse complement strand
TAGGGGCTCGCCTTGTACTCGGTGTAGAACTCGGCCACATGGGTGCGATAGACGTAGAGCTTGAAGGGGATCTCCTCGACAACGCCGGAGTTCGTGCGCAGCACCCGGATGGTGTCGGGGGGTGAGATCTGGCTCTTCCAGTCGGTGCAGGGCTTCTGCACGAAAGTGGCGGCGGCCGCAGGGGTCGGATTAGCACCCGCCAGTCCCATCACGCCAGAGAAGCAGAGGAGGGCGGCCCCTGCGAGCGCGATGGCGCGGCGGAGCGTCATACGAGATGCCGCTCTGCGTTCCATGCCGAGATTCTACCGCCTAGGCGAGATCTGATCCTGTGAACCTTGAAAGGACCAGATCTACTCGCTGAGACTCCCATCAAAGCCACCCTCGGCATCCAAGATGCGCAGCGCGAGGGAGAGGGCGAGGCGCAGATCGGGCTCGCGAAGGTCCCAGCCCGTTACCTCCTCAATACGCTTGAGGCGGTATGCGGTTGTGTTGCGATGCACGCCCAGTGAGCTGCTCGCTTCAGACGAACCTGGAGCGTCGAGGATGGCGCGCACCGTTTCGATGCGCTGCCGGCGGGCGGTTGCGGTGCCCACGAGCAGTGGTCCAAGCAACGCAAGGGCGAGTCGTCGCCCTTCGGGGATCGTCATGACCGAGCCGAGGAGCTGATGTGCGGGGAGGAGCTCCGCGCGCACGACCTGCTCGCCACCACTCCCTGCGCGACCGCCGATGCGGCGCTCAAGTGACTCCAGAGCGGCGCGCGCCTCGGCTTCGGCCCCAGGTCGTGCCGATGCTTCGGTAAATGGCCGCGAAACCGCGACTGGACGCTTCAGTCGCTTGGCGACCTTGCCTGCAGCGTCGGCCGCGCCGGGGTCACTCGCGTCAGCGACAGCGACGATGCGCACCTCGAGGCTCTCGTTGCTCCCACGCAACATGAAGCGACGCGGGCTCGCGAGGAGGCGCAGCTCGCGGCGCAGCGCTGGAACGTCGGTCTCGTGTGGTCGCGGCTGGCGAGCCGCGATGGCGACCCACGGTGGCCCCTCGGCTGGAAGGGTGCGCGCCTCGCCGCGACCGGCATTGGCGGGAAGTTCGGCGGCAACGCGCACGATCTCGAGCGCAAGGAGTGGCGCAACGCGCTCGCAGGCGATGCGGTCACGCTCGCCGACCGGCTCATCGCCGAGCAGGATGATCGAGCCTGGCCGCTCCGAGCCCTCATCGCCGAGCGGCGACTCTTCAAGCCCCTCATCTTCGCGCTCCCCCTCTGGCGCACCTGGCACGGCGGGGAGCGGGATGCGCTGCCCGGTTGGTCGACTCTTAGAGAGGTAGTGCGAGACCGCCTTCGCCGCAGCGGCGCTCGACGGTAAACCCGCTGGTGCAACAACGGCGAGCGAGACGCCGCCGCGCGCCTCAAGTGCCACCGCGCGACCGATGAATGCGGCCAGTGCGCCGATGAGCGCTTCGAGCCCTTGGCCGTCGAGTGCGAGTGCTGCGATCTGACGCTCAAGCCCGACCGCCTGTCGCTCCAGTTCGGCACGACGATTGACGACCGCACCGATCAGGCTGCGTTCGAGCTGCGCCGACTCCATGCCGTGCACTGCGAGACATGGGAGTCCGTTCTGCTCGGCGGCCTGGGCGAGCTCTGCGCGCGCCTTCGCCTCGGCGGCGCCCGGCTGCTCATCACCAAGTAGCAGGATGCCGGTGCTGCCGTGCTCCGCCAGGTACTCCACAAGGTCGGCGCGCGCCTGCGTATCGGGGGCGGCCGCCGTGAGCAGTGTGAGTGGAATCAGCGCCAGATCGCCCGACTCCATACCGTCAAAGGCTGGCAGTCGCATGCGCATCACGCGCACCCAGGTGACGTTGCGTGCCATCGACTCGTCGCGCACCTTTGCCAGCGGCACGGCGTTGGGGAGCAGCGTCTGCACGAGCTCCCGCAGTGATGCCATTACGCCCCCTCTCCCGACAGCCGATGTGTGATGCGCCGAATGATGGCGCCATATTGGGCTGGGTCGGCGCCCCGTTCCGTAAGGAGCACGATCGGCACTGCAGTGAGGCCGGGGCGGATCTGCAACCAGAGGCGTGCGCG
>JAEMRB010000017.1 GCA_016463555.1 Chloroflexota bacterium | reverse complement strand
ACGGCTTCTCGTTCTTCTTGTACTCAATGAACGGTCCGCCGTGTGCCGCCGCCGTTTCGGCCGACTGCGCATATGCCTCGCCGGTCATGATCGAGGTGATCGCGCCTGCGTAGGCGCGCCCCTCGTCGGAGTCGTACGCCAAGCCGCGGCTCATCAAGAGCGCGCCGAGGTTGGCGTAGCCGAGCCCGAGTGGGCGGAAGCGGTGGCTGTTCTCATCGATCATCGGCGTTGGGTACGAGGCGTTGTCCACCATGATCTCCTGCGCGAGCAGGGTCAGCCGCGAGGCGTACTTGAAGGACTCCACGTCGAACTCGCCATCTGGTCGCACGAACTTCATGAGGTTCAGCGAGGCCAGGTTGCAGGCGGTGTCGTTGAGGAACATGTACTCCGAGCACGGGTTCGACGCATAGATGCGGTCCGTGTTCGACGACGTGTGCCAGTCATTGATCGCCGTGTCGTACTGAATGCCAGGGTCGCCGCAGACCCACGCAGCCTCCGCCATCTTGCGGAAGACGTCGCGTGCCCTGAGCGTCTCGACCGGCTCGCCGCTCACGACGGCGCGTGTCTGCCACGTGCCATCGCTCTCAACAGCCTTCATGAACTCGTCATTGACGCGAACTGAGTGGTTACCGTTCTGGAAGAAGATTGAGCCGTAGGCCTCACCGGTGAAGCTGGCATCGTAGCCCGCCTCAATGAGTGCCCAGGCCTTCTTCTCTTCGCTGACCTTCGAGTCAATGAACTGCTCGATGTCAGGGTGCTGCACATCGAGGATGACCATCTTCGCGGCGCGGCGCGTCTTGCCACCGGACTTCACGACACCGGCGAAGGCGTCAAAGCCCCTCATGAACGAGACAGGGCCAGAGGCGGTGCCACCACCGCTCATCTTCTCCTTGGCGCTGCGGATTGGGGAGAGGTTGGAACCTGCACCCGAACCGAACTTGAAGAGCATCGCCTCGGTCTTCGCGAGGTCCATGATCGATGACATCGAGTCCTGCACACCATTGATGAAGCAGGCCGAGCACTGTGGGCGCTTCTCAACGCCAACGTTGAACCAGACTGGTGAGTTGAAGGCCATCTTCTGGTTGACGAGCAGGTGGGTCAGCTCGGCAATGAATGCGCCACGGTCCTCATCGGACTTGAAGTAGTGCTGCTGCTCAGCCCATGCATCAATCTGACCGGCTACACGACCGATCAGCTGGCGAACGCTCGTCTCGCGCTCTGGGCTACCAACATGTCCACGGAAGTACTTCGAGACAACAACGTTCGTGGCGAGCTGTGACCATGAGGCGGGCACCTCAACGTCTTTCTGCTCGAAGACACTCTTACCGCTCTCGTTGCCGATGGATGCGGTGCGGGTCTCCCACTGAATCTCGTCGTATGGATGCGTGCCGGCGGTGGTCCAGCGTCGATCCCAGGCGAGGCCCTTTGAGCCCTTGCCATCAAAGCTCAACGGTGGCAACGGCTGCGCCGTTGACTTCTCGATCGTTGCCTTTGTTGCCGCCTTCGCAGCGTCCACCAAGCCCGCCATCTCTCTCTCCCTCTTCTGCCTCAAAATGTGAGGCCCAACCACCTCTGTTCCCAACCAACGATTGGGCGCACAGAGCCCCTGCCGTGTAGCAGCGGGAGCCGAATCCTACGCCCACTCTGGTGTGGCGTCAACCCCTCAACCACAACATATGGTGGTGTTACAGGGGAGTGTTACCGCACATGTTGTGGTTTGGCTGCATTTTGCCTTTGTTACATAATTCGCCGCACGACCTGCGCCTGACCCACGCTCGGGCGGGCCGCCAGCTGGGTTGATTGGGCGGGGAGGGGCCTTGTTACAGCCCCGAGTAGGTGTGGAGGCCGGTGAACCAGAGGTTCCCCGAGTAGGTCAGCAGTACCGCCACAAAGCCGATGACCAGGAGGAGGGCGGCGGGTCGACCCTGCCAGCCGCGCTGGCTGCGGGCGTGCAGGTAGACGGCGTAGATCAACCAGGTGGCGAGGGCCGAGGTCTCCTTCGGATCCCACCCCCAGAAGCGACTCCAGGCGATCGAGGCCCAGATCGATCCAAGGATGAGCATTCCGGCGAAGAGGGGGAAGGCGACGGCGACGGCGCGGAATGCAACAAGGTCGAGACGCTTTGCTGGCGGCAACCAACTGAAGCGATCGGTGTCGCCTTGCAGCAGATAGGCAACGCCTGCCGCAAATGCGAAGGCGAAGATGCCGTAGCTGAGCATTGCCATACCGACATGGATGGTGAGTAGAAACGGATGCTGTAGCGCTGGCACCAGATCAACCACCGCATTCGGTAGTGTCGTCGCGTAGGCGAGCAGTGCGAGTGCCACACCGTAGGCGATGGTGCTAAGCGCTGGCAGGCGTCGCTTGCGATCGAAGAAGATCGCTGCGGCGCAAATGCCGAAGGCAAATGAGATCGTGAACTCATAGAGATTTCCCCACGGCCCGCGGCCCACAACGATGGCGCGTGCGATCAGCGCTACGCCGAGTGATCCAGTTGCAATGATTGCGAGCGCACCTGCGATCGCACTGATCGGGCTCGTCGATTCGGCGGAGGTCGGCGCGCCACCATCAAGCTGCTCGGCGAGGTTGCCGCGCATTGATGCTGCAGCGATAGCGAGTCGTGGCGTAACGGCGCGATCGCCTTGGGCTACGAGGACTAGGTGCACGACATAGAGGGCGAAGGCGCCGACGAGGGCAATCGCCCCAACGACAACGAGATAGAAGGAGAGGGTCGCCACTTAGGCGCGAGCCGCGCCGCCAGGAGGCGGTCCAGCGGGGCGCTCCACGGCGATCAGCGTTCGGGCGCGCAACTCGAGGCCGCAGGCATCGCAGGTGCTGTGCTCGGCCACTCGAACCGCGAGGCAGCTAGGGCAGGCGATCAGGAGCGGCTCGCCGCGGAGCGAGCGCGTGCTCCCATTTGGATAGATGGCCGCCTCACTGGTGGCGTACGGGCGTCCGGCGGGGAAGAGCGGTCGCCCATCGGCACCGAGCGGGGCGGGGGTGGGGAGGGGTGCGCCGACCTTGAGCTGTGCACCACGCTTGGTGATGCCGACCAGCGTCCAGATGCCACCCGTGTACAGGAGCCAGAGGAGGACGAGGGGGGCGACAAATAGTGGGAGGAGACCGATCAGGGCGGCCCAGTCTGGCGTGACAAAGGCGGGGACGATCGTGCTGAGCCAGGCGAAGAACTCGGCGATGCGAGCACCAATTTCACTCATAGATGAATCCTAGCGGGGGCGCGGCGGACGCGTTGAGGGGCCACGCTTCTGGGTTGCGCCCCGCCCCGGACGCCAGCGTCGTTCGGAGTCACCCTCATCTTTACTCGGCGCCGCACGTCGCGGGCCGGATCCGCCGATGCTTGGGGGGCGTGCGCCCGTTCCAGCGAGAGGAGCACGCGGCGGGCCGCCGATGGCGTCGCGGAAGTAGCGGGCGCTGACGACGGAGGCCCCGAGGGCGGTGCACCGTGCGGCCAACCCGCGGTCATCTGTAATGACAACGATGCGGTCGGCCGAGCCAGGATCTGGCGCGCCGATCGCCTCGACGATCTTGTCGTCGGCGGAGCGGGCACCCCCATCACGGAAGACCTCGATCGCGACCCCTGGGGTGATGGTCCGCCGCAGCGTCGCCTCGAGGTTGTTGAGGCGCCCCTCATCCCGGCCGCCGACGAGGTTGTTGCCGTCCACCAGCAGGCGCTTCGCGTTGCGTAGGGTGACGCGCTCCTGATCTACCATCGCCTCATGCTCCTTTGTGTTGACCTTGACGGGGTTGTCTACCGCGGCAGTGAGCCGGTCCCTGGCGTTGGCCCGCTCCTCACCGAGCGCGTGGCCGGCGGCGACCGCGTGATCTATGTCACCAACAACAGCTTCCTGCGCCGCGTTGAGTATCGCTCACGCATCGAGGCCTGTGGCGCGCCCCTCTCAACGCACGGCATCATCACCGCCGCCTCAGCCGTGGCGCAGCACTTCGTTGATGCGGGGTATCGCCACATCTTGGTCTACGGGGCAGAGGGCCTCGCCGCTGAGCTGCGCGACGCTGGGCTCGACGCATGCCGCACCGCCGAGTTCGATGGACCAGAGTCACTCGCCGTTTGGGGAGTGGATGCGGTGACAGTCGGCCTCGATCGCGAGTCTGATTGGCACGACCTTGCCGTTGCCACCGACGCCGTACGCGCCGGTGCCCCGCTGATCGTGCCGAACCGCGACGCCAACTACCCCGATCCTGGTCGCCTCGTGCCGGGCACGGGTGCAGCGGTGGCGGCGCTTGAGGCGGCGACCGGTGTGCGCGCCACGGCGATCGGCAAGCCGGCGCCCGATCTACTGCTACAGGCGGCGGCGCTCGATGGGAGCGACATTCGCGACGCGATCATGATCGGCGACTCTCCCGCGACCGACATCGCTGCGGCGAACGCGGCGGGGTGTCGCTCCATTCTCTTGATGACGGGCGTTGGCGCGGGCGTTGGCGCCGTACAGATCGACGACCTACCGGCGGCGCAGCGTCCAACCTGGGTCGCGCGCGATGCGGCTGAGATGGCGGGCATCCTTGCTGCAGTTACTGCGAGCGGTGTCCCACGTGGCTAACAGCTTCCTCGACCTCTGGCGCGCAGCGGGCCGGGAGCGCCACCCAGGGAAGACGGGGTCGCTCCCCGCCCCACTTGATCGACTGAACGGCGAGGCACTGGCGGCACGCGACGGCGCACACCCACTCGCATTCCTGACCGGGGCTGAGCTCCTGACGCCGTGCACCGACGCGCTCTCGGGCTCGATAGAGGTGACGCCTGGGAGCCTGGTCGGTGGTGAGATTCATGCCCGTCTTCGCGTGCGTGCGACCAAAGAGATCAAGGCGCGAGGGACGCGCGTCTCTGTAAAGGGACACCTGGTGCGCGAGGTCACGCAAATGCAGACACAGAAGAACGGCGATCAGGAACTCACCACAACTTGGATCGAAGTGCTTGCCAGCGAGATCGCCAACGTGCCGCTGATGGAGATCGCCGTGCCGGCAACGCTGGCCCTAGGCGACGAGATTGACCTCAAGATCCTTGCGCCCGCTCCAAAGCTTGGACCACCCTCCGTGCATCTCGGTGCCTACATGGTGGTGTGGACGCTCCAGGTGGAGTGGGATATCGCTGCAGGTGGTGACGAGCGCGTGGCCGCCGTGATCAACATTGCGCAGAACCCAGACCTGCTGCGCTCCGGAGTGATGTCACTTGGGCCGTCGGCAATGATGGCCGCCTGGTCCGAGGGCGAGGTCTCCATGGATGTTGAACCGGCACCACCGATCGCACCAGGCAGTGCCTTGCAGGTCAACGTTCGTTGGCCGAGCGCCTCTGGTGGCCGCGGCGCACGTGTCGAACTGTATGTTGACGTGAAGATGGCGCCGCCCGTGCGCATCGCTGCAGCAGAGTTGCAGACGAGTGACCTAGCGAAGGGGAGTCTCGTCACCTTTGAGATTCCGAGTGACGCCCCACCTGTGTTTGACGGAGTTAAGGGAGCGCAGTTGACGCTGCGCTATCGCATCCGCGTGTTGATTGATCGCCCGCTACGAAGTGATCTTGCTGCGGAGCGCAACGTGGTGATCGGCTAAGCGACGCTGCGCAGCGCTGTTACGGCGATGCTCGTACCAAAGCCAATGATCAGCACCTGGCCGACGATGCGCGTTGCGGTGACCGCTCGCTCTGGAAGGATGCGACCCGCAGCGGCACCGATCGCCCCCAGCAAGAGTTGCCACGAGAGGCTCGCCCCCGCCGCGCCAACGGTGAAGGCGACGGCGTTGATCGGATCACTTCCGAGGCCGGGGAGTCCGATCGCGAGCGCCAAGAAGTAGAGGACCGTCGCAGGGTTCATCGCGGTGAGGGCGATGAAGCGGAGGTAGAGCTGTCGGGCGCTGCCACGCACACGCGGGTCGGTGGCCGCATCGGCGCTGGTGCTTGAGGTGCGCAGCGAGAGGAGCCCGCGGACCCCGATCGAGATCAGAATCCCGCCCGAGAGGAGCTGGAGTGGCATCAGGGCAGCGGCAAGAAGTTGGTTGAGGAGGCCGCCAACGACGAGCGCCAACGAGCAGAAGAGCAGGTCAACCGTCGCAGCGCCTGCGCCAGCGGCAAGCCCGCGACGGAGGCCACCCATCATCCCCGTCTCAATAATGAGCACGGCGATCACGCCGACGGGGACAGCGATTGCGTAGCCTGCGAACATCCCCGCGAGCAGTGCGCCAATCATCGGTGCATCATAGAGTGGAGCGGTGGCCCGAAGAGGTCCCGGAAGCGAAGAGGGGGTTCTATGGCGCGAGTCTTTCTCACCGGTGCAACGGGATTCGTGGGGAGTCACGTGCTACCAGCACTCCTGGGCGCCGGACACTCCGTTACCGCCCTCGTACGCAGCGACGCACGGGCTACGGCCCTGCAGGCGCGCGTCGCCGCCTCGCCCGGCAAATTCGAAACTAGGATTGGAACGGTGAACGATCGTGCGTCACTCGACGCGGCGATGGTTGGCTGTGACGCGGTGGTGCACCTGGTGGCCCTAGCACGCGACTGGAACGACGGCGCCGACCTTGAGCGCGTCAACGCTGTTGGCACCGCCACGATCGTTGCGGCGGCCGAGACGGCCGGCATCACGCGCTTTATTCATCTCGGTGCACTCGGTGTGCTGGAGCGACCGGAGTTGCACTACGCCAGCTCCAAGGCGCGCGGCGAGGGCTTCGTTCGCGCCTCATCGCTCGACTGGACGATCCTCAAGCCGAGCCTGATCTGGGGGGAGCGCGACGGCTTCTTCAATATCGTCGCGGCGCTCGTCAAGCTTCCCGCGCCAGCGGTGCCAGTTCCTGGCAACGGGAAGAGTCGCTTCCAGCCGGTCTGGGTTGGCGATGTGGCCCGCGCCATCGTGCAGGTGCTCGACGCGCCGAAGGGGAGCATCAAGGCATCGTTCGAACTTGGTGGTCCGCGCTACTGGACGTATGCCGAGATCACGCGTGAGGTGGCGCGTGCCCTTGGGAAGCGCCGCATCATCATCCCAATGCCGGTGCCGTTGATCACCCTCGTCGCGCGCATCTCCGAGGCGATTCGCCTCCCATTCCCGGTTGCAACTGACCAGTTGCGCCAGTTGGCACTAGATAACATCGGTGCTACGGATGCGGTCGAGCGCGAGCTCGGCTTTGCCCCAGTCGATATGGGTGGCCGACTCGGCTACCTCAGGCGCAAGGTCAGCAAGCAGTAGGCGTCGCAGGCGCGAGGAGGATCAGATGCGGATCATCATCACAGCCAAGAGCGCTGCGGCTAAGGCGGGAGTCTTGGTCACCCCGGTCTTTAGCGATCAGCTCGACGCACCATATCTTCGTGAAGCTGACAGCAAGAGTGGTGGACGTATCGCCGCTCTCCGTGCGATCGGCGAAGGGACGGGGAGCCGCTACAACTGCACGCTGACAAGTGCCGGCCGCCTCCCTGCTGATCACCTACTGCTGGTCGGCGCCGGCCCTCGCGCCGATTTTGGTCGACAAGAGCTGCAGCGTTGGGCCTCGGCGGCAACGCGTCGCCTCGCCGGACGAAAGATCACACGACTCGCCATTGATGCCACTGGCATCATCGCTGCGCTAACCAGCACATCACCGGCACTCCGCGCCGAAGGTGGCGCATCATTTGGCGCGGGCCTCTCCGCGAACGCAGCAAAGAAGAGTGACGCTGCGGTGATCGCCGTCGACTTCATTGTGCGCGGTGTGATTGACGGCTCATTCCACGAAGGGATCGGTGGGAAGAGCGTCATTGAGGCGCAACCAGCCGCACTCACCGTGCTCGAGATCATCGTTCCAGCTGGAACCGATCTCGCCGCCGCAAACGAGGGCGCCCGTCGCGCCGACATCATTGCGAGCGGTGTGGTGCGCACGCGGCGCTGGTCCAACTATCCGGCGAACGAGATGCCGCCGCTCGGCATTGCAGAAGAGGCGCGCGATCGCGCACGCGCCGTTGGCCTCCGCGCCATCATCATCACTGCGGCGCAGTTGCAGCGCATGGGCGCCGGCATGCTGCTCGCCGTCGGCAAAGGTTCGAAGAACCCACCCTGCCTCGTGGTCTTGTCAGGCGGTAAGCCTGGCGCGAAGGATCCACTCGGCCGACGCCTCGCCATGGTCGGCAAGGGCGTCTGCTTCGATACGGGCGGCATCTCACTGAAGCCTCCCGCCGAAATGGAAGAGATGAAGCACGACAAGAATGGCGCCATCGCCGTGCTTGAGGCTGCGGCAACGATTGCGCGGCTCGACCCAGGTCGCCCAATTCACGCCGTCGCTGCGTGTGTTGAGAACATGCCGGGCGGAAACGCCACGCGACCTGGCGACGTCGTTACCGCCCTTAACGGGAAGCGCGTCGAGATCACCAACACCGACGCCGAAGGGCGTCTCATCCTTGGCGACGCGTTGCACTACGCGGAGCGCGAGCTCGGCGCAACGCATCTTGTTGACGTGGCAACACTTACCGGGATCGCCTACTCCGCATACGGTGGCGAGGTCGCCGCTACCTGCGGCACCGATGCAGCCTTCCTCGACGAGTTTCACCTCGCCGCGCGCCGTGCAGGGGAGGTCTACTGGCCGTACCCGCTGGCTGAGGCCTATATGAAGAACATGTCGACCTGGTCGGCCGACTTCCAGAATTCAGGCTCGCGCGAGGCGTCGCTGATCCGCAGCGGCCTCTTCCTTCGCGAGTTCGTGACCGTGCCGTGGGTGCATCTCGATATTGCTGGGACCGCCTATCGCCGCAGCGTTGCCTCGTTCGCTGGGCGCGGCTCTACGGGCGCGGCCCACACCTCGCTCGTTGAGCTAGCCATGGGGGGTGGCGTCCGTCGCTGAGGCTGATACTCTTCCCGTAGCGGAGGAGAGGAGGTCACAGATGGAGTACCCGCCTGCGCAGAAGCAACGTACCTGGCGCGCCCGACTCGGCGTCCTGCTCACCATCCCTCTCCTTATTGTTGGCCTCGGCTTGGCACAGGCTGGACCGGTTCGCGGAGACCCTCTCGATGACGCCCTCGCCCAACAGAAGGCGCTCGCCGCACAGCTCGCGGCCCAACAGAAGGCGCTCGATGCACTGATCGCACAGCAGGGTGCCCTCACGGCGCAACTCGCCTCCACCTCTGCAGCCCTGGCGAAGAACACGGCAACGCTGACGAGCATTACGACGCAGGTCGCACAACTCACCACCGCGGTGCAGCAGGCGCAGGTTGGCCTGAATAAGCTGAACGCCGCGGTGAACGCGCTTGACGCGGAGATCAGTCGGCTGGTGAAGGCGCAACAGGCGAAAGCCCGTGACCTTGCGGCACGTCAGGCGATCTTGGCCTCTCGCATCCGCGAGGCATATATCACCGACCAGACGCCACCGCTGTGGGTCCTGCTCTCAGGTCAGAGCTTTACCGACATCCTGCTCGACATCGCCGGGTTCAATGCGCTCGGCGCAGAAGATGTGAAGCTCGCGGACGGCATTAGTCGCGACGTGGCGCGCCTTGCGGAGATTGAAGATCAGGTCCGTGTCAATCGCGCCGCAACGGAGAAGCTGCGCGTTGCTGCCGCAAAACAGAAGGCGGCGCTTGATAAACAGGTGTCACTGTTGAATGCGGCAAAGGCGAGACTTGCCACCGCAATCGCTGCGCAGAAGAGGGCGATTGCTGCACAGAAGGTGGCAATGGACAAGGTGATTGCCGACAAGAAGAAGCTCGCCGCCGCCGTCGCCGCCCTGAAGGCGGAAGAGGCGCGCGTCACCGCAACGGTGAACGCACTTCTGAAGGGCCAGTTCGGCTCCGGTCTCCCCACCGTCTACCAGGGTGGCTGGACATGGCCGATCGTCCATAACGGATCCAGTTTCATCAAGCCGGTTGGCGGCACTCGACCATATATCTCGCAAAAGTTCGGCTGCGTGAGTTGGAAGATCTATCCGAAGAGCTCAAGCTGCCCGAAGGGGTACCCGTACCTTCATAACGGTGTTGACATTGCCGCTTCGCCAGGAACGCCACTCTATGCGGCGGCGAGCGGCAAGGTGATGATCGCGGGCATCTGCAGCTACTGCGTCGTGTGGAGGGGGATGCGCCCACTCGCCTGGATTTGGATCGCTCATTCGAAGAGCATGGTCTCCATCTACGCGCACATCGGTGATGGGAAGGTTTCTAGTCAGCCGAAGTGGCGCGTGAAGGCGGGTGAGTTTGTGGCGGCTGGGCAGCTGATTGGCTTTGTCGGTTCAACCGGAAACGTCACAGGGCCTCACCTTCACCTCTCGCTCTTGCAGAACGGCAAATACGTCTGCATTCAGAAGTACCTGCCTGGGGGAGCCTGCTCTGCGTACTGATCGCACCGTTGCGGTGATCCTTGCCGGTGGTGAGGGGAATCGACTGGGCGTGCTCTCTGGGGTGCGGGCAAAGCCCGCCGTGCCATTCGGCGGCAAGTATCGGATCATCGACTTCACCCTCTCAAACTGTGTGAACAGCGGCATTGATGACGTGCTGGTGCTCACGCAGTACAACCCTCGCTCACTCAATGACCATATCGGCCGCGGACGAGCGTGGGATCTCGATCGCACCATCGGCGGCGTGCGACTCCTGCAGCCGCAGGTCGGCCGTGGCAATACCGCCAACTGGTACAGCGGCACGGCGGATGCGGTGCGGCAGAACCTTCGTGAAGTGGTGGCGAGTGGTGCCGAGACGGTGCTCGTGCTTGCCGGCGACCACATCTACAAGATGGATTACGAGCGCCTCATTACCGCCCACCGACGCAGTGGTGCCGACGTGACCATCGCGGTGCGCGAGGTGAGCCTCGATGACGCGCGCCGCATGGGTGTCGTCGACATGGATGAGCGGAGCTGCATCACCGGCTTCCAGGAGAAGCCGAAGCGGCCAACCAGTCGCCTCGCCAGCATGGGGATCTACGCCTTTACCGCCGATGCGCTGGCCGCGTGGCTCGATGAGGCACGCCCCGACTTCGGCGCCGACGTGTTGCCGGCAATGCTCGCCGGTGGTGCAAAGGTGATGGCCCATCGATTCCGCGGCTACTGGCAAGACGTGGGGACCCTCCCCGCCTACTTTGACGCGAATATGGCGCTCCTTGCGGCGAAGCCCGAGCTCGACCTCTACGAGCGCGATTGGCTGATCCTCACCCGCTCCGAGGAGCGAGCCCCCGCACGAATCGGCGCCGACGCCCGCGTCGAGCAGTCGATGATTTCGCACGGCTGTGTGATTGAGGGGATCGTGGAGCGCAGCGTTCTTTCGCCTGGTGTGCGCGTTGGTCGGGGCGCGATCGTGCGCGATAGCATCGTGATGTTTGATGCCGTGATTGGGCCTGGCGCCGTCATTGATCACGCCATCATCGACAAAGAGGTGCGCATTGGCCGCGATGCAAAAGTTGGCGTCGGCGAGTTGCCGGGTGCACCGAACCGTGCCAACCCAGAGATGCTGGCGACTGGTCTCGTTGTTATTGGCAAGCAGGCCGAGGTGCCTGACGGCGCATCGGTTGGCCGCAACGTCTTGGTGGACGCCGAGGCGAGCCTGAGCGATTGGCCCGACTCTGGCAGCGTGAAGGCCGGCGCAACGATCAAGGCTGGGCGCACCTGGAACCAGCGCCGTACGGCGCGGTAGCCACGTGACACTCCTGCAGGTCGCATCAATCCCCGCGCTGCTCGAACGGCATGGTGTCGTGGTTCCGGCGCCACATCGACGTGATGACGCAACGGTGTGGGACCTGGAGCTCGACGGAGAGCGCCGACGTTCCTTGCGCCTCTCACTCATTCACGACGCACGCCCGGGTGGCGTCATTGTGGTGTGGGCACATCTGGCGCCGCCACTCGGTGACGGGCTGCGCAAGGCGTATCGCCGCCTCTTGGAGTGGAACGACAAGTACCTCTTTGCAAAGTTCGGCATTGCCGAAGATGGTCGGCCGGTGCTCAGCATTGAGCTGCGTGCGGAACAGGCAACCGAGAACGATGTGGTGGAGGCGCTTGCCCGTACCGTGCTGATCGCCGATCGCCTCCTCGACGAGACCGCCGCATGGATCTGGATCGGTGGCCGCATCCCCGCCGACGACGGTTCTCCGCGCCGAAACCAGCCCCTCTTGCGCGCCGTCCCCGATCTCGCCGATCGCCTGGAGGGGTAGCCTCCGACCTCTCGCCGCGGGGCTATGCTTCGCCTATGGCAGAACTTGATCGCCCCACGCGACCCGTCCCGCGGCCGCTTCCTGCGCTTCTGACCGGCGAGAACGCCGATGTCTACTTCCTGCGCACCGAACGCGTGTTGGCGGGGGAGGGGCGTAATCCAGTCGTAACGATGGAGGTCTTCTGTCGTCGCGCCGGCGCCACCCTCTGCGGCATTGATGAGGCGAAGGGGCTCCTCTCGCTCGCACTTGAAGCCGACGCAGCCGCCGGCAACGCTGCGGTTTGGGCGTTGAAGGATGGCGATCAAATTGAGGCGAAAGAGGTCGTCTTACGTATTCGCGCGCCATACCAATCCATCGCACGTTTTGAGACCGCCTATTTGGGCATGATGGCCCACGGCACCGGGTGGGCGACCGCCGCGCGCGCCATCGTTGAGGCTGCTGCACCAACGCCAGTGATTGCCTTTGGTGCGCGCCACGTGCACCCGAATATTGCCGATCGGCTCGACTACGCCGCGATCATCGGCGGTGCGACGAGCGCTTCGACGACGGCGGGGAGTTCGCGTGCCGGTCGGCTCCCAATTGGCACCATGCCACATGCGCTGGTGCTGATCTACGGCGACACGGTCGAAGCTGCACTCGCCTTCGATCGCCAGATCGAGAGCGAGGTTCCGCGCATCGTGCTCGTTGACACCTTCCGCGATGAGTCCGAGGAGTCGGCGCGTGTCGCTGCAGCGCTGGGGAGCAAACTTGGTGGCGTGCGGCTCGATCGCGCAAGTGAGCTTGGTGGCGTCACCCCCGCCCTTGTCGCAGAGGTGCGCGCCGCTCTCGATGCCGCCGGTGCAACGGCGGCACAGATCGTCATCTCGGGTGGCCTCTCGCTGGAGCGCATCGCCGAATTCAAGGCTGCGGGATCACGCGTGGACACCTATGCCGTTGGGAGTGCGATCTCGGGGATTCGACCCATTGACTTCACCGCCGATATTCATGAAATAGACGGCCAGCCGATCGGGAAGCGCGGGCGACCGTCGGGGGCGACCGCATCGCCGCGGCTCCGCGAGGTTGATCTGGCCGCTTGGCGTGCCGCCCTCACGCCAGCGACCCGCTAGGATCTGGCGATGAGCCTGACCATTGAAACCCCAGGAGCCGAGGCCCGAGACCTCTTGACGCAAGTTGAGGCTGCCGCCCGCGCCGCCGCTGTGGGTGATGTGCGCTACGAGCTTCGACTCGACCTCGCTGCGAACGCGGCAACCTTCCGTGGGCACCTCGTTACACGCTTCTCCGTTGCCGCTGGGCACGCGGGGCCGATCTTCCTCTGCTTCCGTGGGCGCACCATCCACAGCCTCACGCTCAACGGTGTGGCCATCAATGCTCCTGATTGGAACGGGTATCGCCTCACGCTTCCAGCCGCTCGACTGAAGGCGGGCTCCGAGAACCTCCTCGACGTGTCGTATGAGAACGCCTACGACACCGGTGGCGATGGCGTCTTCCGCTTCATTGACCCCG
>JAEMRB010000016.1:6719-13639 GCA_016463555.1 Chloroflexota bacterium | reverse complement strand
TCCTCGCCGCTGTCGTTGTCGTGCCAGTCGGGCTTCCCCTTCTGCTGGTCAGAGGCCATCGCGGTTCACTGCACCTTTCCCATCGATTCAGGGTCCCCTGATCGGTTGCTATCGCCCTAATCCTATACCCGCGCCCGCACCCGCTCAGATTCGTGCGGGGTGACGCGCACAAGGAGCGCCCCCTCGAGTGCGGCCACGTTCACTGAAATCACCTCAATCGCACTGAATCCAATGAAGGAAGAAGCAGCGCTCAGCTCTGCATCCCAGCCCTCTCCCGCGCGCTTCCATGCGAGCAGCGAACCCGTTGGCGTGAGAATCGGCGCGGCAAGTCGAATCAGCTCACCGAGTGGTGCGATCGCTCGCGCTGTGATCAGATCAAACCGAACGCCGCCCCCTTGCGCCAAATCTTCGGCGCGCGCATGCGCAACACGCAGCCGCGGCGCGAGCCCGCTTGCTGCGGTGACCGCTTCAAGAAAGCGCGCCTTCTTGCCGATCGATTCGATCAGCGTCATCGAAAGACCGTCGTGACGCGAAAGGAGGCGCGCCGCCAACGGCACGCCAGGAAAGCCACCACCGGAGCCAAGGTCGGCGATCTTGCCGCGACCATCGGGAGCGAGGCGCTCAATGTGCGGAGCGGCAACGAGTGAATCCAACAGATGTCGCGTTGCGCGATCAAGTGGATCACTAACGCGCGTGAGGTTGATTGCCGGGTTCCACGCATCGAGTAGTCGCAGGTGTGCGGTCAAGATTGAAGTCTCAGCGGCAGAGAGTTCAGGGAGTGATGCTGCGGTGAGTTGGCGCGCAAGTTCGTCCAGCGTCTCTCGTTCGGTTGGCGGCAGCGCACTCGGATCAGTGGGGAGTGGCGCGCGTTCGGGAGGCGTCGTGTCGGAGCTCAGTCCGTAGCTCCACTCTTCGGCGGTGCACTGCGTGCTGGTCGGCCCATGGAGCGACGCACCACGTCGAGCACCTCTTCAATGGATTTCTCCGCGTCGCCCTTCTCCGCCGCATCTTTCATGCAGCCACGAATGTGGTCTTCAAGGATCAGAAGGCCAAGCGCGTCTACCGCGGCACGCAGTGCTGAGGTCTGCTGCAGGATGTCGACGCAGTACTCCTCGCGGTCGACCATGCGCGCAATGCCGCGCACCTGTCCCTCAAGTCGCCGCAAGCGATTAAGGAGGACCTTGCGGTCTTTCGTGTAGCTGTGCCCGACATGTTCTGCCATACCCCCTGAGAGTATCCGATCACGCTGCGATGCTACGATTCAGACGCAAGGTGGCAGGCCCCAGCCGGGGCGCCAAGTCGGGAGGAGCAACCATGGCGGCGAGCCAGAACCCGCACGACGATATCGAGTCGGTACTGATTACCGAGGCGGCGATTGACGCGCGCGTGCGCGAGCTCGGCGCAGAGATTGGCGCGGCGTATGCGGGGAACGACGCGCTGATTCTCGTCAGCGTGCTGAAGGGCGCCATCGTCTTCGTTGCCGACCTTATGCGCGCTATTCCAGGCAACGTGCAGATTGACCTCATGGAGGTCTCGTCGTACGACGGCGGCAAGAGCACCGAGTCGAGCGGCACCGTGCGCATTCTGAAGGATCTCTCGGGAACGATCGAAGGTCGTGACGTGCTGATCGTTGAGGACATCATTGATACCGGCATCACGTTGAACTACCTCACGAACTACCTCGCGGGAAAAAACCCGCGTTCGGTGAAGATTGTCACCCTGCTCAGTAAGCCCGCGCGGCGAGTGGTTGATATCCCAGTGCAGTGGATGGGCTTTGAGATCCCCGACAAGTTCGTGGTCGGTTACGGGCTCGACTTTGGCGAGCAGTACCGCAACCTGCCCTACGTCGGCGTGCTGAAGCCCTCCATGTACACCTCGACTCCTGGCGAGGAGTAGCCAGTGAAGCCGATCGGCCGCATCCAGTCGACCTCTGGGGGCCTCTTTCGACGCAGCAGTGGTCGACGCCTAAGCGGCATTGGCGCTGCAGGTGTGGTGCTCGGCGCACTGCCCGCCTGGTGGACACTCGCCGCCCCCGGCATACCCGCAACGGTGGGGAACGCCTTTGATACCTACGGTGCGGCGGGGTTCTTCGTTGCGCTCGCCACCCTCTTCCTGTTGATCGCCCCAGATGCCTTCGGCGAGCAGCTGCGATTCGATTGGTGGCCCGTTCATGTGGGGCTCGTGACCGTCGCCTCCGTTGGCTTCATCGCCACGCTTATCGGCGCTGCGGTCACAGCAACTGGGTATGACCTGCCCCTCTCTTTCGTCTTCGGGATCGACCGCGCCCCTGGCCTCTGGATCACCCTCATTGCACTGGGCGTCTGGATCTCGGGCGTTGCCCAGATCGTTGACGCGCGAGACGACCGCTAAGCGCAATTCGTGCTCAAAAGGGGGCGTCGCGCCTCAACCTGCTAGGGTGTCTAGGTGCAGCCGTGCGCTCCGACGCGCGGGCAGGTGGCCGATACCGGCCCAGCCCCGTCGTAGCAGCTCACGCCACGTTATCTACTAAGAAACCAGAGGTACAAAGTAATGGCACGTAATGTCGCTATTTTCGTAGACGTCGCAAACGTCTTCTACGCAGCAAAGGCTGCAGGCGTTGACATCGATTACGTCACGCTCCTAAAGACCCTCACGGCGAACCGCGACCTTGTTCGCGCCTACGCCTACACCGGTCTTGATCCAGACAACGAGAACCAGAAGGCCTTCCACAACTTCCTCGCGCGCAACAACTACAAGGTTGTCAGCAAGGATGTTCGCAAGTACGGCGACGGTCGCTTCAAGGCGAACCTTGACATCGAACTTGTAGTCGACCTTGTGCGCCTTGCGCCAAAGCTCGACATCGCAGTCGTCATTTCGGGCGACGGCGACTTCGCACCAGCAATTCGTGCGGTGCAAGACATGGGCGTTCGCGTTGAGGTCGTAAGCTTCCGTGCAAACACCAGCAGCGACCTCGTTGAGGTTGCTGACCAGTTCATTGAGATCACCACAATCGCCAAGGTGGAGGCGGGCGCACGAAGCGGTCGCCGCGTCGCCGCAGAGGGCGAAGAGGATCTCTCCATGACAGAGGTTCCCGACAAGCAGTCCGAGGCACCAGCACGACCACGTCGCGTTGGCGCAGCGCCTGAGCGCGAACGAGTTCGCGGCGGACGCACCACACGCACCGCAGCACCACGCACTGGCACACCGGTGCGCCGCTCGTCGGCAATCCGCATTGGCGACACGATGGTCGATGCCGATTCAATTGAAACACTGACACTTGATGATCTCGGGCCAGACGATCTCGCCGCAGGCGCTGAGGCATCACCACAGAACCACGAAGGCGCAGCTGCGTTCGGTGAGGACGGCCCACGTCGTCGTCGTCGTCGCGGCGGTCGCGGACGTCGTGGTCGTGGCGGAGTTGGTGGAGACTCACTCGACGGCATTGAGACTATGACGCTCGACGACGCCGATGATGGTGCGCCAGGCGGCGTTCCTGAATATCTCGCCACCGAGCGACGCAGCGCAACGGGTCGCGGACCGGTACGCGCTGCACGTCAGCAGCTCGGCTCCGGACCGTCACGCATTGCCGACGAGGTTGCCCGTTCGCATAAGGACGACACGATTCGTTCAAGTGCGAGCTACAACGACGCCGATGATGGCATCAGCGATGTCTCGCCAGATGTGGCCGCGCTCTTGCAGTCCCAACTGCAGGCGACTGGTCGATCAGCGAGCGAGTCGGCGGCATTCAACGGCAAAGAGGCACCAGTGAGCGGCAAGGGTCGTTCGCGTGGCGGTCGACCGGCACCGAAGAGTGCTGCGAAGCCTGCCGTGAAGCCAGCCGCAAAGCCTGCAGGACGCGTTGCCGCCAAGCCTGCCGCAAAGGTTGCACTTGTAAAGAAGAGCACCACGCGGCCAAAGGCTAAGGGGAGCAAGGGAGCCTAACGAGATGGCGCGGGCGGTCTCAACGCCGCCTGACGCCGCTCACCCTGCGCGTCGCCCAGCACGTTTCGCAACCCGTGGCCATGACGCCGCTGCGGCGCACCTCGCCGCACTCCTCGCCGACGCACCACCACACGCCCTGCTGATTGTTGGGCCGCGCGGCGCGGGTGCAGGCACACTCGCCCGTGACGCCGTCGCCACGCTCATGTGCGGCGCGCCGGTCGACGGCGGCCCCTGTGGCGCCTGCCGCGCCTGCCGCCTGATCGCCTCAGGGAGCCATACCGACCTCGTCGTTATCTCCCCAACTGGCGTGTCAAACACGATCAAGATCGACCAAATCCGCGCCCTCGCCGCTGGCCTCGCCCTCTTCTCGGTGGAAGGGGGCCGCCGAATTGCGCTCATTGAACGCGCCGACCTCATAAACGAAGATGCGCAAAACGCGCTACTCAAGACCCTCGAGGAGCCGCCTTCTCGCACCCACGTGATCTTGGCGGCCGCTGAAGATTCACGGCTCATGCCAACCATTCGCAGTCGCTGCGCGGTGATCCGTATCGGCCTTCCAGACGCGAACCAGGCGAGTGAGCTGCTCGCCGAACGACTCGGCGTTGATGCGCCAACAGCGGTGCGGCTTTTGCGCATGTCGTCTGGTCGCCCCGGGCTCCTCATTGATGCCGAAGCAACAGGCGACGCGGCACGCGCACACGCGCAGATTCGTCGACAAATTCTCGACTTCACCACAACCTCACCACATGCGCGGCTCGGCCAGCTTGGCGCGCTGGTCGCCGATGCGCGCGCGATCCTGGTTGCGGGCGTTGATGACGGCGACGCGGCTGATGGCTCCGAGAGTGAAGATGGCAGTGATGACGCGCCAGATGTTGATGCCGATCCGAAGAAGAAGAGTCCAGCGAAGCGCAGCGGCAAGCCGACACCTGCAGAGCGCCGCGCCGCTGCAACTGAACTGTTGCGCCTCTGGCGTGGCGTGGCCCGTGATCTTGCACTGGTGAGCGCCGGTGCGGTAGACCAGATCGCCTTCCCTGAAGACCGCGCAGAGATTGAGGCCGTTGCACACAAACTCCCAACTGCAACCTGGGGTGAGGCGTTACGCACCATCGATAAAGCGCTCAACGCACTCCGTCGTAATGGCAACCCAGAACTTCTGCTCGATGCGGCAGCGCTCAGCTGGCCAACACTATGAGCAGCACTGCACTCACGCATCAGCGGGAGCTGCTCGCGCGACTCGTGGCACTCGGCGAAGAGGTGACGGATGCGCTTGATCACACGAACGTGGTCTCAACACTTGGCGAAGAGGAGCTGAATCGAGCGATTACTGCAATCGGTGATCGCGCACTGCCCGATACTGCAACAACCGCACTCACATCCGTTGCCGCAAGTATTGAGCGCGTCATCGCTGCAAACGATCCACATCGCGCCATTGATTGGATTGGAATGCAGCCGCGCCTCGTACTCACACTCCTCGCAGCAACGCTGAACCCTGCAAGCTTGCCGAAGGATGTTGTTCCGCAAAGTAGCGGCGCAACGGTCGCATCGCGGATCCCTGCGGGGATCTCGTTTAGCGACGCTCCTCGCGATGGCCGTGCCGTGGTGTACTCAGGGATCCAAGCTGATCCGATACTGCGTCCGCTAGCGGTGGCGATTGCGAACGCTACGCCCGCTGAGCGACTCGTTGCTCGAGCGGTGATGAACGATCCAGAGCCAACGACTGCAGAGACAGCGGCGCTCTTTGCCGCGCTCCCATCACACCGCACCACCACAGACCCGTTAGTCGTTGGCGCACTAGCAATTGGCGGCAAGGCACAAGCCTCCAACGCGCAGTACCGCGGTGCGGTCGTTGAGGCAACCACCGCTGAGATGCTGCGCCGACGCCCGATGCTTGCTAACGATGCTGACCGCCTAGTGCGACGTGAGCGCCGTTTCGCCATTGACGGCGTCTCTGCTGACCCACACCCGTTTGACGTCACTGTCGAGGCCGGCCCTATTCCAGAGCTGTGGGACTGCAAGTGGGGGGCCCGCGGCATTGACGCCAGTCTCCTCGCAGAACTTGAGGATGCCCGCATTCGCGCCGCTGGGAGCAGCGCGCGCATCGCTATCGGTGTTGTGGCATTTGATACCGCCGCGATCGTGGCCGCACGCCTCAGCATCGTGCGCGCTCCACGCGAGAAGACGCGATTCATCACCCTCGAAACCCTCGGACGTCTGGCGGCTGGATGAGCCTCGCCGACCGACTTACCCCTGGCCTCTCCCCGGATGAGGCCCGCCTCCCAGAGCACGCCCGCTACCGCGACGAGGGCCGCTCCGTGCGCTTCGATGAGTGCAGCCGCGCCGGCACCATGCGCGCCGCGGCAGTGCTCCGCCACGCTCAGGACCTCGCCTGGCAGCACAGCGAGACGCTTGAGTACGGCCGCGCCTGGTATGAGTCGCGCGGCGTCGGCTGGGTGGTTCGTAGCATTGACCTACTCATCGATGAGCCACCTCGCTCCAATGAGGCCATGACCGGCACCACTGCCCTCGTTGGCTTCCGCCATGTGATGGCGCGACGCCGCACGCGACTCTTTGGCGGCGCTGGCCGCGTGATCGCCGATGCCACCATTGACTGGGTCATGACCGACCAGAACGGACGACCGGTCCGCTTCCCCACGGAATTTGAACCATTCGTCAAGGAGGTCGGTGCCACCTTCACCCCCGAGAAGATCCCTGTGGAGCCAACCGATACACCAGGCGTCACTGTGACGGTGCCGCTGCGCGTCGCCGACTTCGATCCGCTCGGCCACGTGAACAATGCCGCTTGGCTCGAGATTGCTGAAGAGGCGCTCAACGCAGCTTCACCAGCACAACTCGACGCACCACGCCGCCGCATTCGGCTGGAGTACCTTGGCCTCACAACCAGCGCCACTGTGCACTGCACCGTTCGCGCCACCGCGAACGAGGCACGCGTCGATATCCACGATGAAGGGGGCACTGCGCTCGTTCGCGCACTCTTCAAC